>JAAOZY010000211.1 GCA_012274205.1 Betaproteobacteria bacterium | reverse complement strand
TTCGCCAGCCAGGTGCTCGCCTGCCTCAACCTGCTCAAGATCGACCACAAGGACCCGCGCGTCAATCCGAACGGCGGCGCAATCGCGATCGGCCATCCCCTCGGAGCCTCGGGCGCGCGCCTCGCGCTGACGGTGGCGCGCCAGCTCGAGCGCATGAACGGCCGCTATGCCGCGGTCAGCCTGTGCATCGGCGTCGGCCAGGGCCTCGCGATTATCATCGAGCGCATGTAAGCGCGGCGGCAGCGCGCCGAAACCTACTCTTTCGGAAACTACCCCATGGACAACGCCAAATGGACTTTCGGACTCACCATGATGATCGTCGGCATGGGAGGCACCTTTCTGACCCTCTGGATCCTGGGCCTGGTGATGGATGCGCTGAAGAAGGTGTTTCCGCTCGCCGCCAAGTCCGCCGGCCAGGAGAAGAAATAAAATGATCGAAAGCCTACAGACCGGCCTGTATGGACTGACTGCCGGCGTCAGCTACCTGTTCACCCAGGGCGGGCCGAACGTGATCATGCTGGTGATCGCCGCAGTCCTGCTGTATCTCGGGGTGAAGAAAGAGGTGGAACCGCTGCTGCTGGTTCCGATCGGCTTCGGCTGCTTCCTGGTGAATATTCCCCTGTCCGACCTGATGGAGCCCGGCGGCCTGCTCAAGATCCTCTACGACATGGGCATCTCCAACGAAGTCTTCCCGCTGCTGATTTTCGTCGGCATCGGCGCCATGATCGACTTCGGCTCGCTGCTGGAGAATCCGAAGATGCTGCTGTTCGGCGCGGCCGGGCAGTTCGGCATTTTCTTCACGCTGCTGCTGGCCCTGGCACTGGGTTTTCCACAGCTGGAGGCGGTCAGCATCGCCGTCATCGGCGCCTGCGACGGGCCTACGTCCATCTACGTCGCCTCGCAATACGCGCCGCAGCTGCTCGCGCCGATTTCCGTGGCCGCCTATTCCTACATGGCGCTGGTGCCCATCATCCAGCCGCCGATCATGCGCGCGCTGACCACGCCGAAAGAGCGCGTGATCAAAATGGCGCCGATCAAGCGCAGCGTCTCCGCCCAGACCAAGCTGCTGTTTCCGATAGTCGTCACCCTGGTCACCGGCCTGCTTGCGCCCAAAGGCTTGCCGCTGATGGGCACCATCATGCTCGGCAACTTCATGCGCGAGAGCGGTGTGGTGGCGCGCTTGACCAAGGCCTCCGAAAACGAGATCGCCAACATCGTGACCCTGTTCCTCGGCCTGGCCATAGGCGGCACCATGGAAGGCCATGCCTTCCTCAAGCCGCAGACGCTGATGATTTTCGCCATGGGCTTCGTCGCCATCTGCATGGATACCGTGGCCGGCGTCGTGTTCGGCAAGATCGTGTGCAAGCTGACCGGCGGCAAGGTCAATCCGCTGATCGGCGCCGCGGGCATCTCGGCATTTCCGATGGCGGCGCGCGTGGTGCAGGCGCAGGGACAGCTCTACGACAAGAAAAACCACCTGCTCATGCATGCGGCCGGCGTCAACACCGGCGGGCAGATCGGCTCGGTCGTGGCCGCGGCCGTGATGTTGTCCGTGCTCAAGGGGATGGGGCTGATCTGAGCTCATTCGGGCTTCCGGCTCGGCAGATGCGCCCGGCGGGTGCGGCAATACGCTGCGTCATCTACCCGCGGCAAGAATACCAACAAGGATTTTCACCGAAGCCTCCCTATGACGCATCTGCTGGACCCGCTAAGCTTCAGCCATGGGCCGAGCATGAAGAACCGATTCATGCTGGCGCCCCTGACCAATCAACAAAGCCATGAAGACGGCCGGCTGTCCGACGAGGAATTCCACTGGCTCACCCTGCGCGCGCAGGGCGGCTTCGGCCTGACCATGACCTGCGCCTCGCACGTTCAGGCGAACGGAAAAGGGTTCTCCGGGCAGCTGGGCATCTGGTCGGACGATCACCTGCCGGGATTGCAGCGCCTGGCGCGTGCGATCAAGGCGCAGCAGAGCATCGCGATCTCGCAGCTGCATCACGCCGGCATGCGTTCGCCCGCGGAACTGATAGGCGGCGCGCCGGTATGCCCGTCCGACAACCCCAAGACCGGCGCGCGCGCACTGACGCACGCCGAAGTGAAGCAGCTGATCGCGGACTTTATCGCAGCCGCGCTGCGCGCCGAACGGGCCGGTTTCGACGGCGTCGAGCTGCATGGCGCGCACAGCTACATCCTGTGTCAGTTCTTCAGCGCGGAAGTCAATCACCGGACTGACGAATATGGCGGCACGCTGGAAAACCGCGCGCGCATCCTGTTCGAGATCATCGACGCCATACGCAGCCGCTGCCGCGAGGATTTCATCCTGGGCGTGCGCCTGACGCCGGAGCGCTTCGGCATGAAACTGGGCGAGGCGATCCGGATTGCGCAGCGCCTGATGGCCGAAGACCATATCGACTTTCTGGACATGTCCCTGTGGGATGTGTTCAAGCAGCCCGAGGAATCCGAGTACCAGGGCCGCAGCCTGATGAGCTATTTCACCGAACTCGACCGGCGCGACACACGCCTCGGTGTTGCCGGCAAGATCCGCACGCCGCAGGACGCAGAAGCCACCCTCGCGGCAGGCGCCGACTGGATCATGCTCGGGCGCGCAGCGATGCTGCAGCATGATTTTCCGAACCGCTACAAGGCGGACCCCGCCTTCAGGCCGGTGCAGATGCCGGTGACCCGCCAGTACCTGAAGGACGAAGGCCTGTCAGAGAAGTTCCAGGCCTACATCCGGCCCAGGTGGCCGGAATTCTTCGCCGACTAGGCCAAACTCGCGCGACCGGTTCGCCCCGACCGAGTGGACCTAGTCGACCAATTGGCGCTTGAAATCGTCGCGGCTGCGTAGATTGTTTTCTACGGTCTTCACGCCTTCGACCTTGAGCGCTACGCGCTCGGCCTCGGCTTTCTGCTCGGCGCCGTCGACTATACCGCCAAGGGTCATGACGCCGTCGTTTGCCCGGACCGAAACCTGCGCGGAGCGTGTAGGCGCGTGCTCGCGCAGTGCCGCTTTTATCACCGCCGCCATCCTGAGATCGGCCAGCCGGCGTTGCGAGGCCCGGGTCTCCGCAAACGCCGGATCTTTCGTCAGCTTGAGGACCTCTTCGACGCACTCGTCCACGCTTACGCGTTCGGTATTGAACACGACGTCGTAGAGCTCGGCGTCCTGCCAATTTACGCCAAAATGCCGCCGTATGATCGCGGCGTGCGCCTCATCGCTGATCTTGATTTCCGAATCGATGTATTCCAGGTCGCCGTTGCCGAGCCGATCGAGCATGCGTTGTTTGCGCAGTTCGACCGGGGCGCATACGCGCACGCAGATTGCGTGGGGCACCGTGCGCAGGAGTTGCGCCGCTCCCCAGCCACGCAGGACGCACCCGCCCTCGCGCGCCGCCAGGTCTATCGTCTCGGTGGCGGTGTAGATCGACATGCTGGTCTTATCGGCGGTGAGTTTCTCGAACATTCCCGCCTTGCCGTTCAGAAGCCGCTCGACGTGGCTCTTGCGCAAACGCATTTTGTCCGCAAGGTGCTCGATGACTTCGTGGTGAATCAATGGGAGCTTCAGTTCCGCGGCGACTTGCTCGGCGACCTCTATGCCGAGCGAGCCCATCTCCCGAGTGATGGCAATTAGCGGCATTTCGACTCTCCTTGTGGCTGATTTCCGAGGAACTGCCTAACTCGCCGACAACGCTACTCGTATGGCGATTTTGTGTCAATGACAATGGCTCGCATTTCCCTGACACGCCTGGCAACGGGCAGTACCGGTTTCCTGTCGGAGCAGCGCGCAGCTCGCGGCGAGTATTGGTTTCGTTCCGGCATCGACCGTGATTTGCATGAAGCCGCGGGATCAGGCGCGGCGCGCAAGCGCCTGGCTCGCCGATGCGATGACGAGGGCGACCAAGACCAGCACCGCCGCGACGGCAAACGTGATGCGCATGCCGGCCGCAACCGCCTCTGGACGCGCCGTCATGATATTGGCGGTTGTTGATCCGAAAGCGAACACCGTGCCCATGACGGATGCGCCTGTGATGAGCCCGAGATTGCGCGACAGGCTGAGCATGCCGGATATGACGCCCCGCTGCTCCGGCCCAAGGTTCGTCATTACGGCAGTGTTGTTGGCCGTCTGGAACAGCGCATAGCCGGCGGTGATGAGGGCGAGCGGCGCGATGTAGCCCGGCACACCGAACCCCATCGGCATCATCGGCAAAATGGAGGAGCCGGCCGCCATTCCGACGAGGCCGGCGACGCTCATGCGCTGCGCGCCAAACCGGTCGACGAGGCGGCCGGCCGGCACGCCCATCAGCGCGGCGACGATCGGGCCGGACGACATGACGAGCCCGACACGCGCGGCATCGAGCGCAAGCGCGCCGGAGAGATAGAACGGGCCGACCACCAGCGTCGCCATCACCACGGTTGCGACCAGGGCGCTCATGGCGAAGCCCGCGCTCAGTACCGGGTCTCGAAACATCGCCAGGCGGATCAGGGGCGACGCGGCTCTCGCTTCGGCGAGCGCGAACAGGCCGGCGCCGGCGACGGCCGCCAACAGCAGTGCCGCATTGAGCAGACCGAAACTGCCGCGCCCCGTCGTCATGGCGAGCGCATAGGCTGCGAGCGTCAGTGCGAGCAGCAGCGTGCCCGGACTGTCGAAGCGGGCGCCATCCGACTTCGACACCGCGCGATCGGCGGGCAGGTAACGATAGGCGAGCATCAGTGCCAGGATGCCCAAGGGTACGTTGATGAAGAACATCGATCGCCATCCGAAGCCGGCGATCAGCACGCCGCCTAGCGATGGCCCGAGCGCGGTGCCGACCGCTGACATGGTTCCGAGCAGCCCCATGGCGCTGCCGGTCTTTTCTTTTGGAATCGTCTCACCGACAAACGCCAACGTGAGGGCCATCATGATGGCCGCGCCCAGCCCCTGCGCGGCCCGGGCGACGATCAGCAACCAGAGCGTGGGGGCGATGCCGCACAGCACCGAAGCAAGCGTGAACAGGAACAGCCCAGCCAGCAGCAGACGCCGCCGACCGGCGATGTCGCCGAGCCGGCCGACGCTGACGATCAGGGTGGTGATGGCGAGCAGATAGGCGAGGACGACCCACTGGACTTGCTGGAAGGAGGCGGCGAAAGCCTGCGCCAGCGTCGGCAAGCCGACATTGGCGATGCTGGTGCCAAGCGCGGACAGCAGCATGGACAAGGAAAGGCCAGTCAGCGCCCACCGAGCCGAGGGCCTCCGTTCCGCACTTGTGGCGAACGCCTGAATTTTTGTTGCAGTGATTGACTCCGACGCGAACTTCATTTTCTTTCTCCCGGAAATTGGATGTCCGGATCGTATGCTTCCGCATGACGTGGCGGAAGACGCACCATTTGCACTTTATTAGTGCGTTTGACGCCATATCAGGAACAAACCGGGCTAGAATTCAAGCATGTCGACCCCGGATTTCAACCTGCTGGTCACGCTCGACGCAGTGCTCACGGAAGGCAGCGTTGCGCGCGCCGCCCGGCGGCTGCGGCTGAGCCCGTCGGCGATGAGCCGGGCGCTGGCACGATTGCGCGAAACGACCGGCGATCCCTTGCTGGTCCGGGCTGGACGCGGCCTCGTCCCCACGCCACGCGCGCTCGAACTGCGCGAACGGGTCAGCCAGCTGGTGCAGGACGCCGAAGCGGTGCTGCGCCCTGCCACGACGCCTGACCTGAAACAACTGGTGCGAACGTTCACGCTGCGCACCAGCGACGGCTTTGTGGAAAACTTCGGGTCAGATCTGATATCGCGCGTCGGCGCGGAGGCGCCCGGCGTGCGGCTGCGCTTCGTGCAAAAGACGAACAAAGAAAGCGCGTCACTACGCGACGGCACTGTCGATCTGGAGACCGGCGTCATCGGTGCCGCAATCGGCCCGGAAGTGCGCGCGCAGGCCTTGTTCCGGGATCGCTTCATCGGCGTCGTGCGCATGGGGCACCCGCTGAGCCGGGGCAAAATCACTCCCAAGCGCTATGCGAGCGGCAGGCACATCAACGTCTCGCGTCGCGGTCTCGACCAAGGGCCGATCGACGAAGCCCTGAGTCCGCTCGGCCTGCAACGCACTATCGTTACGGTCGTCGGCGGCTTTTCCACCGCGCTGACCCTGGCCCGGACCACCGACCTGATTGCCAGCGTTCCCGAACGCCATACCGGGAAGCTGCGTGCCGGAATGCATAGCTTCCCCCTTCCCGTCCCCATGCCGGAGATCACGGTTTCGTTGCTCTGGCATCCGCGGCTGCATGCCGATCCGGTGCATCGCTGGCTGCGTGGCTGCGTGCGGGATATTTGCGCAGCGGGACCCGCCGCATCGTCCTGACCCGAACGCGCCGTCGACGCCCTTCGCCTGCGACGCAAGGCGCTGAACAAAGAATGGCAGAATTTCGACCGGCCGATCGATCTGCCGGCAGACGGCCGCCGCCTGGCGGCCAACGTAGTTGCGCCATGGCTCAATGCGCCGCCGCGGCCCTCTGCTAGAATTTCGGAAATTGCATGAGCATGCGTCTCCAGCCCCATCATCGGCAGAGCAGGGAAAGAAATGAAGACCGTCCCGTGACTCACATATTGATCGTCGACGACAGCGAGCCGGAGCGCCAGCTCCTCGCGCGACTGCTCGAGCTCAACGGCTACCGCGTGACCGCGGCTGCCAACGGGGTCGAGGCGCTGGCCGCCGCGCGGCGCGAGCGGCCGGACACCGTCGTCTCCGACGTGCTGATGCCGAAAATGGATGGTTTCGCCCTGTGCCACGCCTGGATGCAGGATGCAGAGCTCAAGACCGTTCCATTCGTCTTCTATTCGGCAAACCTCACCCTCGCAGAGGACGCGCATGTAGGCAAAGTGCTGGGGGCGGCGCGCTATCTGATCAAGCCGATGGTGCAAGAGAGATTTCTGCAGGAGCTGCGCAACGTGTTGCAGCAGCGGGCCGAACGCTCGCACCCGCGCACCTAGCCCACGCGCCCGCACCCGCCGCGGGCGCGACTCCGGGCTCAGGGCTTGAGGAACCAACGAGTCATTGACGAGCCGGCGCGGGACTACACAAATCTGCGCCGCTGCCTCAATTCAGGCATGCAATGCTGTAGCCACTGCGCCGTCAGCTTTTCCTGCAGTGAATTCTGCCTGAGACGATCCGACAGGCTGTGGAAGTCGACACAGTCCAGCGGTTGGTCCTGATTGAAGCAGGAAAACACGTAGCTCACCTTGCCGGTATGCGGATCGCGCTGCGGCTGCAGGCATTGCGCGCAGATTTCCTTCATCATGCATTGCATCGGAGAGTTGATCGAGCCGATGGCGTAGTGCTCGGTCTTGAGGTAGGGCGCGAGCACGGCATGCCGTGCCCGGCCGACCGCGGCCATCATGCGGTCGGAACCGATCGCGATAATGCGATCGACCTGCGACAGGGGAATCTCCGGCGCGCCGAGCCGGCCCGAGGCATAGGCGTCCATCGCCTGGACGATGTTGCCGACGAAGCTGCGATCCTGCGGCCGCGCGCTTTCCGGCTGGAACCCCGGGGCCTCGTCGCAGCACCAGACGATGAGGTCGGCCGCCGCCTCGATCTCGGCAACCTTGTAGCGGTCGATGATCTTCTTGTAGCCGGCAAAGTAGAGCACCCTGGAGCCGCGCGCACGGAACGCCTGACCGATCGAAAACAAAACGGCATTTCCCAGGCCGCCGCCCACGAGCAGTACGGTCTCGGCCGCCGCGATGTGCGTCGGGCTGCCCGCCGGACCCATCAGCACCACCGGCTCGCCCGGGGCGAGCATCGCGCACAGATTCGAGGACCCGCCCATCTCCAGCACGATCGTCGACACCAGCCCTTCATTGCGATCGACCCAGGCGCCGGTCAGCGCCAGGCCTTCCATCTGCATGCGCGTATCGGCGACCAGCGGGGCAAGGGTCTCGAAGTTCTGCAGCCGGAAGAACTGGCCCGGCTGGAAACGGCGTGCCGCGGCAGGGGCCTTGATGATTAATTCGACGATGGTCGGCGTGAGACGCTTGATCTCATGCACGCTCGCGCGCAGGTCCCGGTTGAGGGCCGCGAAGAACGCGTCGCGGCTGATGGCGCCGATCGGCGGACGCTGCGCCAGCACCCGCGAGACCATCGGATAGCCCTGCTTGGTCGAGCCGAGTGCTTTCACCACGTTGCCGAAATACGAGGGATGAAGGTCGCCAAAGAAGGACACGAAGCGGCCGTCCGCAAGCCGCGACATCAGCACGTCGGCGCGCTCGGTTTTTGACAGCGCATACTCGGGCTTGACCGGATTGCCGTCCTCGTCGCACGCCCGGAAATACTTGCCGTCCATGGCGAAATGCTGCACGTCCTCGCGCGCGAGCACGGTGTTCGGCTGGGTTCCGGCGGCGACGAACACCGTGCTCGCCGGCAGCTGCATTTCGCCGGCCTCGTGCCACTTGCCGTCGTCGCCAAGAACCTGGCGCATGAAGCGCATACTGCTCGCCGCGCCGTAGTTGTCGACCTCCACCGCAAGCGGCGTGAGCCCTTCGGCGAATACGATCCCCTCCTCCAGCGCCTTTTCGACCTCCTCGTGATTAAGCGTATAGGAGGGACTGTCGATGAGCCGGCGCCGATAGGCGACGATGACGCCGCCCCAATGGCGCAGCAGTTCGCTGATGCGCGGCGCACGCCCGTCCCGCGCCGCCTTGCGCCGCTCGCTGCGAATCGCGCGCGCGTGCGACAGGAACTCTTCGGCGATCTCCCGTTCCTCGTCGTTCCAGCGGTCGCGGATGGCATCCTCGCCCAGTTCGGTGGCCAGGATTTCGAAGCGGAGCAGGAATTTCTCCACCTGGGCGACATAGTAGGCAAGCGACTCGGTCGCGGTGTCGATCGCCGTCAGGCCCCCGCCGATCACGATCACCGGCAGCCGCATCTGCAGATTGGCGATGGAATTGCGTTTGGCGGCGCCCGTGAGCTGCAGCGCCATGAGGAAGTCCGAGGCGGTGCGCACGCCGCGGGCAAGACCGTTCGGAATGTCCAGCGTGGTCGGTTTGCCTGCGCCCATGCACAGCGCGACGTGATCGAAGCCGCCATCGAGCGCATCCTCGAGCGTGATCGTGCCGCCGAAGCGCACGCCGCCAAACAGGGCGAACTCGCGGCGCCGCTCGACCAGCAGGCGCACCAGCTTGAGGAAATTCTTGTCCCAGCGAACGGTGATCCCGTATTCGGCAACACCGCCGAAGCCGGCCAGCACCCGCTCGTCGAGCGATTCGTACATGCTCATCGCATCGCGTATGGGTTCGAATGGCGTGCGCCCGCCGTCGGGCCGGACCCCCGAGATCGATTCGGGCAGCGGTTCAATCTTCAGACCGTCGATGCCTGCGACCTCGTGCCCCTCGTTCATGAGGTGATGCGCAAGGCTGAAACCGGCAGGACCCATGCCGACCACGAGCACCCGGTAACCTGAGGCCGGTTTGGGCAGCGGCTGGCGCAGGTTCAGCGGATTCCACCTCGTGAGCAGGCTGTAGATCTCGAATCCCCAGGGCAGCGCCAGCACATCCCTCAGGGTGCGGGTTTCGGCCTGCGGAATATCGACCGGCTCCTGCTTCTGGTAGATGCACGACTTCATGCAGTCGTTGCAGATCCGGTGGCCGGTCGCGGCGGCCATCGGGTTGTCGATGCAGATGACCGCGAGCGCAGAGATCGCCTGGCCGGCGGCCTTGAGCGTCTGGAATTCCGAGATCTTTTCCTCGAGCGGGCAGCCGGCGAGCTTGACGCCGAACGCGCCTTTCCTGAACACGATCTTCTGCGGCTCGGCGGCGGAGGGTTTCTCGCGCAAGCCTTTGGAGCACGAGTCCTTGCCTTGGGCGTGGCACCAGATGCAGTAGTTGGTTTCGTCGAGCGCGCTGACCAGGCTCGCGCCCGGGTCGGTGAGCTTGAATCCGTCGCGGCGCCGCAGATGGGCGGGCTCGATCCGATAGGCGGCGGCGCCCTGCAGGCTGAACTTCTCCTGGTGATGGAGCAGATCGTTCGGATCGGTCCTGGCGGGTGCCTTGAACAGGACACCGGACTGCGTAAATTCGCGGCCGGCTTCCGTGTGCAGAGCCCAGGCGGCATAGCGCATGGCGAGATCGAGTTCGCGCTGGTGCCCGGGCTCATCGGCCAGCCAGCGCGTCACGTTTTGCGCGAACGCAAGCTCATCGAAGCGTCCGCCGAACAGCCGCCTCAGCTCGCGCTCGGTTGCAGCGCCATCGACCAGCTGCGCTTCCTCCGGTTTGATTCTGCCTGCCGCGCGGCGCTGGACAAACTGGCGCTTGATCGCGAACAGCGACGCCTGTTCCTCGTGCCGCTGACTTAGCGCCTGAATCTCGTCGGCGATGCTGAACAGCCGGGAAATGAAACGATCCAGATGCGGCGCGATTTCCAGGATCAGCGCGGATTCCGCCTTGGCCGCCAGCGCGCCGGGATCGGCGCGGCCTGCGGCCAGACGCGCATGCAGGCCGCCATCGGCGCCGCGCAGGAATTCCCCGAACGCCGCGTCCAGGCGCAGCAGTCCTGCGCGGGAGTAAAGCTCGCCGAAGGACAGGCCGAATGCAAGTTCGATCATGGGCATCGCCGCCACTATAATTGATCCGCAAGGCTTATTAGATGGCCGCGCCGGATTTTTCCGGTTTCGCTGCGCGGCAGCTGGTCGAGCATGTGTGTGACCACCCCTGACAAAAGTCATCTTGTCAGGGGCTGAATGGGGGAGCACGAGGGGAAATTTCCCCTCGTATTGTTACATACCCAACGCGCAATCCCGTTCAGTGACTATGGCAAAGCTGGACAATAATGGAATTAACCTATAATTCAATAGAATTAGCTGAATAACAGTTATTTGATCATGTGATAGTGGGCAATGGCGCAATTCGATCTGAACTTGCTTCGCGTGGCGGTGGCAGTCGCTGACACGAACAGCGTCAGTGTCGCTGCGCGCAATCTGGGCATTAGTCAGCCTGCCGCAAGTTCGGCGCTTGGCCGGCTGCGTAATTCGGTGGGCGACCCCCTGTTCGTCAAAACCATTCGCGGGATGGAGCCGACGCCGCGCGCAATCGAGTTCGTCGCTACGGCGCGCGAACTGTTGAACCGGGTCAGCCGCGATCTGCTCTCGAAGTCGCGCTTCGACCCGGCCGCCACGGGCGAAACCTTTA
>JAAOZY010000210.1 GCA_012274205.1 Betaproteobacteria bacterium | reverse complement strand
GGTGAGTAGGACCTGAACTTTTATGGAGCCGTCGTCTGATTCGTAGAATAAGAATGGAGAGGGCTGGGTCGCCACGTCGGCAAAATCATCTGATGTGGTTTCCGGTAAATCCTTGCTTTGCTAGATTGGTGCAATTGGAATTGGTTTTGATCGTGGCCCCATGAAGTCATCTGGTACTAGTTTGATATTGTGCTCTGCCGCGAGCGAAAGCAGCTTGGGTTGCCAGCGCGCAGGGATGATTCCGGTCTTGGCCCAGTAACCGACTGTGCTTTGACCCTTTCCAAGCAAGGCCGCTAAGGCGGACTGTCCGCCGAATCTATTGATGATTTCCCGTGCGAGCATTTGATACCCCCTATCGAAAACATTACTACTTTAACAAAATATCTGCTTACATGCAAGCCCCAATAAACGATAATTTCGTTAAATAAGGGAGCCAGCCATAAACGATTCCATCCTTTCCGCTCCGTACTTCCACGATGAGCAAGCCGCATATGCCTTCGTGGAAGCGCGTATCTGGCCGCGTGGCCCGATATGTCCGCACTGTGGGGGTGTGAAGAAGAACCGCAAGATGCAAGGCAAGAGCACCCGCATAGGCGTGTACAAATGCTATGACTGCCGGCCTACCCTTTACTGTGAAGATCGGAACCATCTTTGAGGCGAGTCATATCCCGATGCGCGTATGGCTCCAAGCGATCTTTCTCGTTGCGAGCAGCAAGAAAGGTGTTTCCTCAAATCAACTTCATCGGATGCTTGGGATCAGCCTGAAATCAGCTTGGTTTATGTCGCATTGAATTCGTGAGGCGATGCGCTCCGGAGACTTCGCGCCGTTCGGTGCTGATGGTGGCGTTGTGGAAGTGGACGAAACTTATATCGGGCGCGACAAGAACATCAAGCCAGACGGAATGAAGAAAGGGCGCGGCTTTCACCACAAGAATAAGATTCTGTCCCTTGTGGATCGCAACAGTGGGCAAGCGCGCAGCTTCGTCGTCGATGATGTAAACGCTTCTACTCTTGCCCCTATCGTGCGGGAGAACCTTGCCCGTGAAGCCAAGCTTATGACCGATGAAAGCATTGTCTATACTCTAGTCGGGCGCGAGTTTGCCGAGCATGGCGTAGTTCATCATGCGAATAAGGAATATGTAAGCAAGGGCGATAGCTCATTGCATACCAATACCATCGAAGGATTTTTCTCAATCTTCAAGCGCGGCATGAAGGGCGTCTACCAGCACTGCGCTCACAAGCATCTGCATCGCTACGTTGCAGAATTCGACTTTCGGTATAACAATCGCAAAGCGCTTGGCGTGGAAGATAGCGAACGCGCCGAGAAGCTTCTGCAAGGGGTGAAGGGCAAGCGGTTGACTTATGAAACGACTACTATCTGAATATGGCTGGCGAAAAAGGAAAACGAAAAAAACGAAATCCGATTAAGCACACGGATAAGGCTCAATCGGAACGCTTCATCAAGGCTGCAAAATCGCTTGGGGTTGATGAAAGCGGTAAGGACTTTGAGCGCGTTTTTAAGGTGCTTATGCCACGAAAACCAAAGGGGCAAAAATGAAATCCGACAGATATACGAAGGTTGTTCTTACGGTGATCGCGATGTGTTTGGTCTATCAGGTATCTAGTGACATTGTTTCCAAGGCTTACGCCCAACAGACAATGAGTGTGAATATTGTTTCCGTAGGTGGCATCTATCAGCCAGGGGTGTTAAGCGTACACGCTCAGTAATTTGGGTACGCAAAGTCTAATATCGCGTTTAATAACCCCAGGCTATGAGCATGCTCCGTTTGCTTCGTTGCGCACGCGCAAGACGCGGCTATACTTCGCGCTTCCCCTTCAGCCGGAAGATACAAATTGAAAATCGAAACGCTCGCCCTGCACGCCGGATACAGCCCCGAGGCCACCACCCGGGCGGTGGCGGTGCCGATCTATCAGACCACGTCTTACGCTTTCGACGATACCCAGCACGGCGCCGATCTGTTCGATCTGAAAGTGGCCGGCAATATCTATACGCGGATCATGAATCCGACGCAGGACGTGCTGGAGAAACGCGTCGCGGCCATGGAGGGCGGCGTCGCCGGTCTCGCGCTCGCCTCGGGTTCGACCGCCGTCACCTATTCCATACTCACCATCGCCGAAGCCGGGGACAATATCGTTTCGGCGAGCACGCTCTACGGCGGCACCTATAACCTGTTCGCGCACACCTTTCCGCAACTGGGTATCGAGACGCGCTTTGCCGACCATCGCGATCCCGAAAGCTTCGCCCGGCTGATCGACGCCAGGACCAAGGCGGTATATGTGGAATCCATCGGCAACCCGCTGGGGAACATTACCGATTTGGAAACGATCGCCGCCGTCGCGCACCGCCACGGCGTGCCGCTGATTGTGGACAACACCGTGCCCACGCCCTATCTGCTGCGCCCGTTCGAGCATGGCGCCGACATCGTGGTGCATTCGCTGACCAAGTATCTCGGCGGCCATGGCAATTCCATCGGCGGAATCATCGTCGATTCGGGCAAATTTCCCTGGGCCGACCACAGGCAGAAATTCCGCCGCCTGAACGAACCGGACGTCTCCTACCATGGGGTGGTCTATACCGAGGCATTGGGACCGGCCGCGTACATCGGTCGTGCCCGCGTGGTGCCCTTGCGTAACACCGGCGGGGCGATCTCGCCGTTCAACGCCTTCCTGATCCTGCAGGGCGTGGAAACTCTGGCGCTGCGCATGGAGCGCATCGTCGACAACACGCTCGCCGTGGCGACATACCTCAGGGACCACAAGATGGTTAGCTGGGTCAACTACGCCGGCCTGCCCGATCACAAGGATCACGCGCTGGCGAAAAAATACATGGGCGGCCGGCCCTCCGGGATCCTCACCTTCGGCGTAAAAGGCGGCCTGGCGGCCGGAACGAAATTCCAGGACGCACTGAAATTGTTCACGCGCCTGGTCAACATCGGCGACGCCAAATCACTTGCCTGCCACCCGGCGTCCACCACGCACCGGCAACTCGGACCCGCGGAACTGGTGCAGGCCGGCGTTACCGAGGACATGGTGCGCCTGTCGGTCGGCATCGAGCACATCGACGACCTCAAGGCCGATCTGGAGCAGGCGCTGAAGGCGGTGTGACCGCGCCGTGCAGCGGGGATGGTTGCCAGTAATGCCGGGCTTTGCCCATCGCAATGGAGGAAACATGAAGATCGCCAATGACGTAACCGCCCTGATCGGCAACACCCCGCTGGTGCGCATCAACCGGCTTGCACGGGGCTGCGCCGCCGAGGTGGTGGCCAAGCTGGAATACCAGAACCCGGCGCACAGCGTGAAGGACCGCATCGGCCTCTCCATGATAGAGGCGGCGGAGAAAGCAGGGCGCATCAAGCCCGATACCGTCGTGCTCGAGCCCACCAGCGGCAACACCGGCATCGGCATTGCCATGGTGTGCGCGGCGCGCGGCTACAAGTGCACCATCGTCATGCCCGACACCATGAGCAAGGAGCGGCGCATGCTGCTGCGCGCCTACGGCGCCGAGCTGGTGCTGACTCCCGGCGCCGAGCGCATGCCGGGCGCAATCAGGAAAGCCGAAGAAATGGCCGCCGCCGACCCGCGCTATTTCATCCCGCAGCAATTCGACAACCCGGCCAATCCCGAAGTGCACCGGCGCACCACCGCCGAGGAAATCTGGCGCGACACCGAAGGCCGGGCGGACATCCTGGTGTCGGGCATAGGCACCGGCGGCACCATCACCGGCGTGGGCGAGGCGCTCAAGGCGCGCAAGCCTTCGTTCAAGTGCATTGCGGTCGAGCCCGACGCCTCACCGGTGCTCTCGGGCGGGCCGGCCGGGCCGCATCCGCTGCAGGGCCTGGGTGCGGGTTTCGTGCCCTCGATCCTGAACACCAAGATCTACGACGAGATCGTGCGCGTGAAGAACGATGATGCGATGGAACTCGCGCGGCGCATGGCGCGCGAAGAAGGGCTGCTGGTCGGCATATCCTCCGGCGCCGCGATGTGGGCGGCGCTCGAAGTCGCGCGGCGCGCGGAAAACAAGGGCAAGCTGCTGGTGGTGATCATCCCGTCCTTCGGCGAACGTTACCTGTCCACGCCCTTGTTCGCCGGTCTGGCGGACTAGCGCCGGCGCAGCCTTACAGGGCAAGGCGCGCGCGCGCGGCCGCGTACTCGCGCCGCAGCCGCTCCACCAGCTCGGCGGTGGCGGGAACGTCGTCGATCTGGCCCACACCCTGGCCCGCGCTCCAGATGTCGCGCCAGGCCTTGCGCGCCCCGCCTTCGCCCGAGCCGAAATTCATCTTGTTCTTGTCCTGCGGCGGCAGATTGTCCGGATCGAGGCCGGTCTGCAGCACGCTGTGCTTGAGGTAGTTGCCGTGGATGCCGGAGAACAGCGCGGTGTAGACGATGTCTTGCGCGGCCGACCTGACGATCATCTGCTTGTAGTCTTCGCTCGCGTTCGCTTCCTTGGTCGCGATGAAGCGCGTGCCCATGTAGGCGAGGTCCGCGCCCAGCGCCTGCGCCGCCAGTACCGATGCGCCGTTGGAAATGGCGCCGGCGAGCACAATGGTCTGGTCGAAGAACTTGCGCACTTCCGGCAGCAGCGCGAACGGCGACAGCGTGCCCGCATGCCCGCCGGCGCCGGCGCACACCAGGATCAGGCCGTCGACGCCGGCCTCGGCCGCCTTGCGCGCGTGGCGCACGTTGATCACGTCGTGCAGCACGATGCCGCCGTAGCTGTGCGCGGCGGCGATGATCTCGCCCGGCGGGCGCAGGCTGGTGATGATGATCGGCACCTTGAAGCGCACGCAGGTTTCCATGTCGTGCATGAGCCGGTCGTTCGATGCGTGCACGATCTGGTTCACGGCGAACGGCGCGACCTTCGCCTGCGGATGCGCCGCCCGGTGCGCGGCGAGTTCGCCGGTGATGCGTTCCAGCCAAACGGCCAACTCCTCCCTGGGGCGCGCGTTCAGCGCCGGGAACGAGCCGACGATGCCGGCTTTGCACTGGGCGATCACCAGATCGGGCGTGGAGACGATGAACATGGGCGAACCGATCACGGGGAGGCTGAGACTGGCTTGCAGCATTGCGGGTAGGGGCATGGTGCGTCCTGGGCGTAGGGGGCGGGAGGTAGCACAAGGAATGCGTATTGTGGCCCAATCGCGCCAGCGCCGCCGGCTTCATCCCGGAATCCGAAACGCTCGCAGCGGCGGGCGCCAAAGCACAGCGTGCTCCCGTCTGGCCGTGACCCAATCCTTTATCCCGGAATCCGGAATTAGGCATAAATTCGACGGATTTATTGTTCTTGGTCAAGACAGCGAACCGGGAAACCCGGTATTTATCCTGCGTCAATGCACGGAAACCGGCCGGCGCGCGCGCCGGGCGCGGCAATTCCGATTGCGTCGCAGCTGCTTCGTTCGCAGGGCTGGCGACCCGAGTGCATGGGGCTGGGGCCGAAACCCGCGATCCGGGTGCGTGAGATTCCCCATCATTTTTCTACACGACAGAAAAGAGGAGTACTACATGGCTGTTCCTTACAAGATCCTGATCATGGGCGCTTCCTACGGCTCGCTGCTCGGAACCAAGCTGGCGCTCGCAGGGCACACGGTGAATCTGGTGTGCCTTCCCGCGGAAGCCGACCTGATCAACCAGGTGGGCGCAATCGTGCGCCTGCCGGTGAAGGGCCGCGACGGACTGGTCGAAATCAATTCGAAAAAGCTGCCGGGAAAAATGTCCGCCGGCGGCACGACTGCGTTCAACCCGGCCGATTTCGATCTGGTCGCGCTGGCGATGCAGGAGCCGCAGTATCGCTCGCCCGGCGTGCGCCAGCTGCTCGATGCGGTGGCCGTGTCCAGGGTTCCGTGCATGTCGATCATGAACATCCCGCCGCTGCCTTACCTTGCGCGCATTCCGGGCCTTGATGTCGCCGCGTGCCGGGGCTGCTATACCGATCCCGCCGTGTGGGACAACTTCGACCCGAAACTGATGACCTTGTGCAGCCCGGACCCGCAGGCGTTCCGCCCGCCCGAGGAAAAAGTCAATGTGCTGCAGGTCAGGCTGCCGACCAATTTCAAATCGGCGCGCTTCGATTCGGAAGCGCACACCGCCATCCTGCGCCGGCTGGAAGCGGATATCGAGGCCGTGCGCTTCGACAGCGGCGATGGCAAGATCGAATTGCCGGTCAAGCTCAAGGTGCACGATTCCATTTTCGTGCCGCTGGCCAAGTGGAGCATGCTGCTCGCGGGCAACTATCGCTGCGTGCAGAAGGACGGCATCATTCCCATCAAGGAAGCCGTGCATGGCGACATCGAGGCATCGCGCTCGGTCTACAACTGGGTGGTGAAGCTGTGCGTGTCCCTGGGCGCCGACGAGAAAGACCTGGTGCCGTTCGAAAAATACGCCAACGCGGCGCAATCGCTGGGAAGCCCGTCCTCCGCGGCGCGCGCCCTGGCTGCGGGTGCGCCCAACATAGAGCGCACCGACCGCCTGGTGCAGACCATCGCGGCGCAAAAGGGCATGAAGAACGAGCTTGTCGATCGCACTGTCGCGCTGGTCGACGGCTGGCTCGAGGCCAATCGGCGCAAGGCCGCGGCCGCATAAGGCGCCGGCGCAGGCGCGGCGGGCTGCGCGCGGCAGCCGCCGCGCGCTTCATCCCTTGCGCGGCGGCCGGTGCAGGTGCAGTTTCTGCGCTTCGCGCTCCAGGCAATCGCGCAGGCGCAGCAGCTTCACCTGCTTCCTGGCTATCAGCGGGTAGTGTCGCGCCGCGTCGAGCGCCCAGCCCAGATCCCAGCAGCTCTTCTTCTGCGTGACCCAGGTCGCGGGGTCGAGGCGGCGCAGGTCGAAGGCGGCGGAGTAGCTGCGCAGGGTCTTCTGATGGCGCTTGTTGCTGTACTCGTGGAAATAGGACATCGCCAGTTCACGCAGGCTGCGGTACACCGGATCGCGCCAGCGCAGCACGGCGTGGTTAGTCTTGGAGATCGCGCCCCAGCAGCCGTGGCGGCGGAACAGCGCCACCACGTGGTCGCTGTCGCGCTCCGCCTTGAGGTCCAGCAGCAGCGGCGGCTCTCCGTGCACCCATAGCGCGGCGGCGGCGATGACGGCGCCTTCGATGCACAATGCGCGGCGCTGGCGCAGGGCTTCGCGCACCGACAGGCAGGTTTCGCCGCCGATCTCGAAGTTCTGCGGAATGGCGTCGATGTAGGCCTGGATCTTCTCCGGGCGGTTGAGCCGTCTGAGGATGGCGAACTCGGCTTTGCTCAGACCCAGGTCCTCGCGGCAGGCGTAGCGCCTGCGGTTCATCCCGCCCGCTTGCCGCGCCTGAGGGCTTTCGCCGGCCCGGCGGTCTTCTTCTTCACGGTTTTCTTCCTGGCCGCCTTGACTGGCTGCTGCCGCGCGGCCTTCCTTGCGGCCTGCGCCTGCCCGGCAACCTGCTTCTTCGCATTCGAGCGCAGGGCGGCGGCATAGGCGCTGCGCGCCCAGGGCAGCATGAGATCGGGCGATTCCATCGCATCCGCAGGCGCGCGGAAAAAGCTGAGCCTGGCGAAGCTGCCCTTGCGCGTGTAGCCGAAAATCTCGCAGCCCGCCTGCTCGAACTCGACGCGGTTCATCGCATCCGCCTTGAGGTAGAGGACATCGCCGGACACGAGGGCGAACATCAGACCGTCCAGATACACGCCGTGGCCGCCGAACATGCGCCGCGACACCACGGTGCCGAACGGACCGAACAGCTCCATCACGTAATCGACGAAATCGTCGGCCATGGTCGGGACCCGTGTATTGTGGAAATTACGCGCCGGATTGTAGGGCCTGGCACCGTGCCAGCCAAGCGGCTGGACGCGGCCGTATTTGCCGATGCGACAGCCAGCGTACTACACTTGACTCCTTCGTGCGCCTCGGTTGGCGCAGGCGGGCGAGGCCGGGCTGTAGGAACTCTGAACATGTCGCGAAGTCTCGTGCGTGAGCTGCTGCGCCTGGGCTGGCCGGTGCTCGTTGCGCAACTGGCGGTGATGGCCAACAGCGTGATCGACACCATCATGGCCGGCCGCTACGGCACGCTGGACCTGGCCGCCGTGGGCATCGGCTCCAGCATCTACTTCTCGGTGTTCGTCGCGCTGATGGGGGTGCTGCTCGCGCTCACGCCCATCGTCGCGCATATGCACGGCGCGGGCCGCCATGCCGACATCGGCGAGGAGCTGCGCCAGGGCGCATGGCTGGCCGCTGCGCTCGCCCTCATATCGCTGGCGCTGTTCGCCTATCCCGAGCCGTTTCTCGCGGTGGCCCGGCTGGCGCCCGAACTGGAAGCCAAGGTGCGCGCCTATTTGCACGCGCTCGCCTGGGCGGTACCCGCTTCGCTCCTGTTCCGCGTGTTCTACAGTTTCTCCACCGCGATTTCGCGGCCGCGCACGGTGATGGCGCTGACGCTGGTCGGCCTTGCGCTCAAGGTCCCGCTCAACTGGATATTCATGTACGGCAACCTCGGCGCGCCCGAGCTCGGCAGCACCGGCTGCGCGGTGGCGACGGCGCTCATCTCCTGGATCCTGTGCGCGTTCGCCTGGGCCTGGTGCTGGCTGGAGCCTGGTTACCGGACGTATGGCGTGTTCGCGCGCTGGTCCTGGCCCGATGCGAAGGCGCTGGGGCGCATCCTCTCCCTGGGATTGCCGATCGGCCTCACCTTCCTCATCGACGTGACCGGGTTCACGTTCATGGCGCTGTTCATCGCGCGCCTGGGCGCGCTGTATTCGGCGGCGCACCAGATCGCGGCCAATCTTGCCGCGCTGTGCTTCATGCTGCCGCTTGCGCTGGGCAATGCCGCCAGCGTGGTGGTCGGGCAATCGCTGGGCGCGCAGCGGCAGGCGCGCGCGCGCGCCGCCGGCCTCACCGGGCTCGCCCTGGCGCTAGTCTGCGCCGCGATCGTCGGCGCCTGCCTATACTGGTTCGCCGACGCGCTCGCCGGCCTGTATGCCGGAGACGCCAAACTGCGTCGCGTTGCCGCGGGACTGATCGCCTTCGTCGCGGTGTACCACTTGTTCGATGCAGTCCAGGCCGTGGTCGTCAATGTGCTGCGCGGCTACAAGCGCGCGGTGGTGCCGATGCTGATCTATGCGATCGCACTGTGGGGCGTGGGTCTGGGCGGCGGCTATGCGATCGGACTCACCCGCATCGACCTCGGCTGGCTCGGCCTGCACACGCTCGGACTCTCAACCCCCGGACTCTCAACTCCAATGGGCGCGCCGGGATTCTGGCTGGCCGCGATCGCGAGCCTGGCGCTGGCGAGCAGCCTGGTTACGGCGTATTTCCTGCGCGTGAGCCGCAGCGCGGCCGGCGACTGACGCCGGCGCAATCAGCTAAGCGAGCGGGACAGCGCATAGAACATGGCCAGCACCGCGACGGCCATGATGCCGGTGGCGAGCCAGCCCAGCAGCTTGAGCCGGCGCTTGATGGTGAAGCGCCCCATGATCTCGGGCCGCACCGCCATCAGCATCATCACCGCCATGATCGGCACCGAAATCACGCCGTTGATCACTGCGCTCCAGATCAGCGCCCGCACCGGCGGGAGGCTGGTGAAGTTCAGCGCCACGCCGACCAGCGTCGCTACGGTCAGGATGGCGTAGAAGCCGCGCGCCTCGGCCAGGCGCAGCCCCAGGCCGATGGGCCAGCGGAAGGACTCGGCCACGGCGTAGGCAGCGGAGCCGGCGAGCACGGGCACGGCCAGCATGCCGGTGCCGATGATACCCGCGGCGAACAGGGCGAACGCAAACTCGCCGCCGATCGGGCGCAGCGCCTCGGCCGCGTCGGCCGAGCTCTGGATGTCGGTGATGCCGTGCAGATGCAGCGTCGCCGCAGCCGTCAGCATGATGAAAAACGCCACCGTATTCGAAAATATCATGCCGATATAGGTGTCCAGCTTGATCCGGTTCAGGTGTTCGCGCGCCTGTGCCGGCGCCTCGCGCAGCGGCGCCTCACCCGGGCCGGCACGCTGCTCCTCCACTTCCTGCGAGGCCTGCCAGAAGAACAGGTAGGGGCTGATGGTGGTGCCGAACACCGCAACCAGGGTGAGCAGGTAATCGGAATCGAACTGCAGCGGCGGAGCCAAAGTCTGGTGCAACACCTCGCCCCAGTGCACGTTGACCACCAGGGCGGTGGCGACGTAGGCGAACAGCGTCAGCGTCAGCCACTTCAGGATCGGCGCATAGCGCGGAAACGGAATGAATATCTGCAGACCCAGCGACACCATGGCGAACGCGACGATGGCGAGGTGCGATCGGCCGCCGATGAGCAGGTGCAGCGCCGCGGCCATCGCGCCCAGGTCGACGGCGATGTTGATGGTGTTGGCCACCAGCAGCAGGCCGACCACGCCGTGCAGCAGCCAGCGCGGGTAGTGCTCGCGGATGTTGGCGGCCAGCCCGTGGCCGGTGACGCGGCCGATGCGCGCGCTGACGATCTGGATGCCGATCATCAGCGGCAGCGTGAACAGGATCGACCAGAGCATGCCGTAGCCGAACTGGGCGCCGGCCTGGGAATAGGTCGCGATGCCGCTGGGATCGTCGTCGGCGGCGCCCGTGACCAGCCCCGGCCCGAGCCGCTTCAGCAGCGGCGCGGCCGGCACCGCTACGTCACGTTGGCGGAATGGGCGTACGGTTTTCATGAACTGGCTGCTCGATGATGGCGGCAATCGGGGCGCGCCGCGCGCGCGGCGGCGCGCAGTCTAGCGCATTCTGACCGCATTGCACATCAAAAGTGCCGTCGCCGACAAAAAAGATCCGGCGGGCGCGCGCCGGGCGGTCCGCTACAGCCAGCGCCGCATCGAATAGCCGCCGATCAGCGGGCGCTGCATCGCGACCATGGCCATCTGCCGGCCCCACTTGAATTCCTTGTACAGCACGATGAAGCGCCACAGGTCGCGCAGCACCTTGGCGCGGTCGCGCCAGGGCAGGGACATCAGCGCCGCAGGGAAATCGGCCTCGTGCGGCCGCTCGAACGCGATCTTTAGCGGATTCCACTGGTCGGAGGTGCGGCGCACCTCGGAGGCGATCATGCGCCGGTACATCTCCTGCACCGGCCGGTTGCGCGCGCGCGCTTCCACCACCGCCTCGCCCGATATCGCGCCCGAATGCAGCGCGCAGCTCATGCCTTCGCCGATCATGTTGAGAAAGCCGGCGGCCTGCCCGGTGATCAGCACATTGCCCTTGCCGAACACATAGCGGTTGATCAGCGAGGGCCCGAAGTTCTCGCCGCAGCCCTCGTCCTCGATGTGCGGCTGCAGGCGCACACCGTGCTTCTCGGCCAGGTAATTCACCACGTTCTCATGCTTGCTGGCGAAATTGTCGCCGCGCTTGAAGCCGACGCCGACAATCTGCCTGCCATCGCGCGCGTGGCTCCAGGTGTAGTGGCCCAGGCCGGGATGAAACCAGAAATGGAAGTACTCCGGATCCAGCGGGCAGTCGATGATGTCGTGAAATTTCTGCCCGACGAAAAACCAGGGGATCGATTGCGGGTAATCCGGGTAGATGGAGCGGATCACGAGGGAACTTGGGCCGTCGGCGCCGATCACCTGGCGCGCGCGGTATTCGACCGGCTCGCC
>JAAOZY010000036.1 GCA_012274205.1 Betaproteobacteria bacterium | reverse complement strand
GCGCTGGGCATACCCACCACGCGCGCGCTCGCCATCGTCGGCAGCGATCAGCCGGTGATGCGCGAGAACATCGGGTCCGCGGCGGTGCTCACGCGCATGGCGCCCAGCCACGTGCGCTTCGGCTCGTTCGAGCTGTTTGCCTCACGCCGCCAGCACGACCATGTGAAGACGCTTGCCGATCATGTCATCGATCAGCACTACCCGAAGCTGCGCGAGGCCACGAATCCCTGCCTGCAACTGCTGCGCGAGCTGATCGGGCGCACGGCGAGGCTCACCGCGCAATGGCAGGCGGTGGGCTTCTGCCACGGCGTGATGAACACCGACAACATGTCCATTCTGGGCCTGACCATCGACTACGGCCCCTACGGCTTCATGGAAGGCTTCGACTGGGGCCATGTCTGCAACCATTCCGACGACGGCGGCCGCTACGCCTACAACATGCAGCCCGGCATCGCCCACTGGAATCTGTATTGTCTGGCCGAAGCCCTGCTGCCCCTGATCGATGCCGAAGAAGCGGAATCGGCCCTGCAGGAATACGCGGCGCAGTTCGAGCGCAGCTACAGCGCGCTGATGCAGGCCAAACTCGGGCTGGCCATGGTGCTGCCGGGGGACGCCGCGCTGCTGCAGGACACACTCAAGCTGCTGCACGACAACCGCGCCGACTACAGCAATTTCTTCCGCCGTCTCGGAAATTTCCCTTCGGCCACCGGTACCGAATACGCGCCGCTGCGCGAACTATTCGCCGATGGCGAGGCCTACACGGCCTGGGCCGGGCGCTACCGCGCGCGTCTCGCCCTGGAATCCGGCGACGAGGCCTCGCGCAGGACGCGCATGCACCGGGTCAATCCGAAATACGTGCTGCGCAACCATCTCGCCGAGACAGCCATACGCAAAGCCGCGGACGAGCGCGACTACAGCGAAATCGAACGTCTGATGCGGCTGCTTGCGCGGCCCTATGACGAGCAGCCCGGGATGGAAGCCTATGCCGAACCGGCGCCGGAATGGGCGTCGGGACTCGCGGTTAGCTGCTCTTCCTGAGAGTTTGAAACAAAACGAGGGGATATCCCCCGAGGGGACTTCCTCCGGGGCGCCTCCCCTCGTGCTCCCCTATATCAGGCGTAACAAAATGACTTTTGTTACGGGTTCTAAGTCTGCGGCCTGAACTGCGGATCCACCGGGACCTGTTAACCGTTGGCCAGCCGGTTGGTCTGGTTGGCCATGCCGGCGACGGCCAGCACCTCGCCCAGCATCTCATCGCTCATGCCCTTTGCCCGCGCCGAAGCGATATGCGAGTGGATGCAGTACTCGCAATTGTTCGTAGCGCTGACCGCGACATAGATCATCTCCTTGGTCAGCGGATCCAGCCTGCCCGGGCCCATCACCTCCCTCACCCCGGCCCAGATGCGCCTGAGCGTGGGCGGGTGGCTCGCCAGGGTTTTCCAGAAATTGTTGACCCAGTCGCTCTTGCGCGTCGCCATGATGTCATCGTAGACGGCTTTGACCTCAGGCACTGCATTCTCGTATTCGACCATCTTGACCATGGGCATGCGGATTCTCCTTTTCTGTGAACCCGGCGATTGTAATGCAGGCGCCCGGGCGCCGGATTTCTTGGCGCACCTGCAACGATGTATGATTCCGGCTGTCCAACTCACCCTAGGCGGCTGGTCCGCCGCGACGAAGCGGGAAACCGATGTCTGCGAAAATTGTCAAATCCGATGCCGAGTGGCGCAAGCAGCTCGGCGACCAGCAGTTCGAAGTCACGCGCCGCAAGGCGACCGAGCGCCCATTCAGCGGCAAGTACAACGACTTCAAGGACAGCGGCACCTACCTGTGCGTCTGCTGCGGCGCCCCCCTGTTCAGCTCCTCGCACAAGTTCGATTCCGGCTCGGGTTGGCCCAGCTACTGGCAAGCCCTTGCGCCCGAGGCGGTGAAGACGGCCGAGGATTTCAGTCATCTCATGCGGCGCACCGAGGCCCAGTGCGCCAGTTGTGATGCCCACCTGGGCCATGTCTTCGACGACGGCCCTGATCCGACCGGACTGCGTTATTGCATCAATTCGGCCTCGCTCAAATTTGAGAAATAGGTTTCGCGGTCCGATGCTTAGCGCAGGCTTTCGGCGCGCCTGCGGCAGCCACCGACGGACCGGTGCCGCCGCCCAAGCCTGTTATAATCCACGCCCATGAAATTTCTCTTCGATCTGCTTCCGGTCATCCTGTTCTTCATCGCCTTCAAGCTGCAGGGGATCTATGTCGCCACAGCGGTAGCAATAGCCGCGAGCCTTGCCCAGATCGGCTGGCTGTGGCTGCGCGGGCGCAAAATCGACGCGATGCTGTTGGTGAGCCTCGCCATCATCGTGGTGTTCGGCAGCGCCACCCTGCTGCTGCACGACGAGACCTTCATCAAGTGGAAACCCACGGTGCTGTACTGGATGTTCGCGTCCGTGCTCAGTGTCAGCGCGCTGCTGTTCCACAAGAACCTGATACGCTCCATGCTCGGGGAGCAGATCCGGATGCCCGACCCGGCCTGGAGCAAACTCAATTTCAGCTGGGCCGGGTTTTTTGCCTGCATGGGATTTCTCAATCTGTACGTGGCGTTCAACTATCCCACCGACACCTGGGTCAACTTCAAGCTGTTCGGCGGCATGGGGCTGATGCTCGCGTTCGTGATTGCGCAGGGACTGTTCCTGGCAAAGTACGTGGAACAGAAGGAAACCGAGTGAGCCGGCCATGAGCGCGTCCGAAGCCATCGAGCTAAAGCTTGCCGCGCTGCAGCCCAGCCGGCTCGAGCTGCGGGACGACAGCGCCCTGCACGCCGGACATGAGGGCGCGAAGGGCGGCGGCGGGCATTACTCGCTCACCATCGTTTCGCCGCAGTTTGCCGGGAAGAACACGCTGGCGCGCCATCGCCTGATCTATGCCGCGCTCGGTTCGATGATGCAGCAGCAAATCCACGCCCTCGCCATCCACGCCTATGCGCCGGATGAGGCGAAAGACTTTTGACCAACGCAGCAAACCTAGAGGAACAAGCATGCACCCTACTCTTTTTCGCCTGAGCTTCGCCCTGGCCGTGGCGCTGATGATTCCGGGCCTCGCCCAGGCGCAGGCCGGCGCCGCGAGCGCCAAGATCGCGACCGTCAATGGCGTCGCCATTCCCAAGACCAGGGTGGATGCCATCGTGGAAGCGCAGGAGGCGCAGGGACAGAAAGATACACCGGAGCTGCGCAACGCCATCCGCGACCGCCTGATCACGCTGGAAGCCATTGCGCAGGAAGCCAACCGCAAGGGCCTGGGCAAGAGCGCCGAAGCCGCCGCCCAGCTGGAACTCGCGCGCGCCAACATCCTGGCGCAGGCCTTCCGCAACGACTACATCAAGCATCACCCGGTCAGCGACGATGCGCTGAAAGCCGAGTACGAAAAAATCAAGGCCCAGATGGGCGACAAGGAATACAAGGCGCGCCACATCCTGGTGGAAACTGAAAGCGAAGCGAAAAGCATCATCGAGAAGCTCAAGAAAGGGGAGAAATTCGAGGACCTGGCGAAACTCTCCAAGGATCCGGGCTCCAAGGACCACGGCGGCGATCTCGACTGGAACCTGCCGAGCGGCTTCGTCAAACCTTTCTCCGACGCCATGGTGAAGCTGGAGAAAGGCAAGTTCACCCAAACGCCGGTGCAGTCGCAGTTCGGCTGGCACGTGATCCAGCTCGAGGATGTGCGCCCGGCGAAATTCCCCGATTTCGACCAGGTCAAGCCGAAGCTGGTGCAGCGCATGCAGGAAGCCAGCTTCGAAAAGGCGGTAGCGGAAATTCGCGCCAAGGCCAAAGTCGAGTAATCCGGCGGATCACCGCCGCAGACACGACGAACCCGCGACTTCCTGGCACGCAGCGCAGCGCGAGGCACGAGCCCTGAAGCAGCCCGCGCTGGATTCACGCGCGGGCGGTCCAATAGAACGGGGGCGCAAGCCCCCGTTGACGTATATGACCGGCAATAAGCGAGCCCATGGCCCTCAAAGCGACTATTTTCAAAGCCGATCTGCAGATCGCGGACATGGACCGCAACTATTACCATGACCATGCGCTCACCCTCGCCCGCCATCCGTCGGAGACCGATGAGCGCATGATGGTGCGCCTGCTCGCCTACGCGCTGCACGCGAGCGAGGCACTGGCTTTCGGCAAAGGCCTGAGCACGGAGGACGAGCCCGACCTGTGGCAGCGGGATCTGACCGGCGCGATCGAACTGTGGATCGATGTCGGCCAGCCCGAGGAGAAGCGCATACGCCGCGCCTGCGGCCGCGCACGGCGGGTCGTGGTCTACGCTTACGGCGGCCGCGGCGCCGACGTGTGGTGGGATCAGGTCGGCGGCAAGCTGGAGCGCAACCGCAACCTGAGCGTGACGCTGCTACCCGCAGCCGCCAGCCAGGCCTTGGCGCGGCTGGCGCAACGCAATATGCAGCTGCACTGCACTATCCAGGATCAGCAGGTATGGCTGGGCGACGCCGCCCAGCGGGTGCAGGTGGAACTGGACGCGGTCCTCGTCAGCCCTGCCGGCCTGGGTCGCTAGCCAGACCCTTTTCAAGCAACTCCGCCACCACCTCGTTCAGACCCGCCTGGCGCGCTTCGGCCAGCGCACGCACCCTGCGCACCAGATCGCCGTTGAGCTTTACCGCGAACGGCACCAGGCCGAGCGCCTGGTCCAGCTTGCGCTGCTCGCGCCGTTCCACCACGCTGCCCGCATCCTTGCCGTAGCGGCCGGGCGTGCCGAAGCGGTTGACGGCGGTGTTGATTTTCAATCCCTTGTTTTTTTCCAGATCGGTCTTTTTCATATCTGCATACCCCGGCTTTGACGAGGCCGGATTTTACGCAGTCTTGAGCCATCCTGCAGGAAAAATTGCGCCCGCGCACCGGCCCGCCCGGACGCGGCGACGCAATGACCGCGGCGGATCCAACCCGACGCATTTGACCCAGATCAAAGCCGCCGCGGCCCATGGCCTCTACAGTACTTACCCTGTTCGGCTTTGCAGCCGCTTTCAGCTTTTTTGGCGATAACCAGAACATGTCCGTTCCAGAATTGGTCTGTCCCGCAGGCAACCTGCCCTCGCTCAAGACGGCCGTGGACAATGGCGCCGACTGGGTCTACATGGGACTCAAGGACGAGACCAACGCGCGCAACTTCGCCGGCCTCAATTTCGATGCCAGGAGCGCAAGTGAAGGCCTGCGCTATGCCCATGCCGCCGGCGCCAAAATGCTGCTCGCGATCAATACCTTTCCGCAGGGGCAGGCTGCGCCGCGCTGGCAGCGTGCCATCGACGACGCAGCCGGGTTCGGCATCGACGCGGTGATCCTGGCCGACGCCGGACTGATGAAGTACGCGGCCGAGCGCCACCCGCAGCTGCGCCTGCATCTGTCGGTGCAGACATCGGCCACCAATTACGAAGCGATCAATTTCTACCACGAGCGTTTCGGCATCGCGCGCGCGGTGCTGCCGCGCGTACTCTCGCTGGCGCAAGTCGCCGACGTGATCAAGAACACGCCGGTGCCGATCGAGGTGTTCGGCTTCGGCAGCCTGTGCGTGATGGTCGAGGGGCGCTGCGCGCTGTCGTCCTATGTCACGGGCGAGTCGCCGAACACCCGCGGCGTGTGCTCGCCGGCCAAGGCGGTGCGCTGGGAAAAGCATGGCGACATCCTGGACGCGAAGCTCAATGGCGTCCTCATCGATCGATTCGCCGCCGGAGAGAATGCGGGCTACCCGACCCTGTGCAAAGGCCGCTTCGACGTCGACGACGAAACCTATTACGCCATCGAAGAACCCTCCAGCCTGAATGCGATGGCGCTGCTGCCGGAACTGGCGAACATCGGCGTTGCGGCGATCAAGATCGAAGGCCGGCAGCGCAGCCCCGCCTATGTCGCGGCGGTCACGCGCATCTGGCGCGCCGCAATCGACAGCTATGCGACGCACCCGGAGCGCTTTTCCATTCAACCGGACTGGGCCAGCGGCCTCGCGCGCGTGGCCGAGGGCCAGCAGCACACCCTTGGCGCCTACCATCGCAAGTGGAAATGATGGAATCCCACCATACGCGGGGAAATCCCCCAAGGGGACTTCCTACGGGGCGCATCCCCTCGTGCTCCCCTAAGTCAGGCGCCAATTCGCCAGTGGCGAAATGGCGGTTACTACAATGAAGCTTGCATTGGGCCCGGTGCTGTACTACTGGACGCGCGAAGCGCTGATGCAGTTCTATGCCGGCGTCGCCGGCTCGGGCGTGGACATCGTCTACCTTGGCGAAGTCGTGTGCTCGCGCCGGCACACTCTGCGCCTGGACGACTGGCTCGGCCTTGCGCGCGACTTGAGCGCGAACGGCAAGCAGGTGGTGC
Source organism: Betaproteobacteria bacterium (assembly GCA_012274205.1). Taxonomy (GTDB): domain Bacteria; phylum Pseudomonadota; class Gammaproteobacteria; order Burkholderiales; family SG8-39; genus 2-12-FULL-64-23. The sequence continues at coordinate 1,685 of JAAOZY010000036.1, read as the reverse complement.
TGTCCACGCAGGCGCTGATCGAATCCGAATCGGATCTGAAGGCGCTGCGCCGCATCGCCGCCAATGGCGATTTCAGCGTCGAGGCCAATGAGATGGGCGCGGTGCGCCTGCTCACCGGCAACGTGCCTTTCATTGCCGGGCCGCACCTGAACATCTACAACAACGAAACGCTGGCCTGGTTTGCCGAACTCGGCGCCACCCGCTTCGTGCTGCCGCTGGAACTGTCGCGCGACACGCTGCGGGAATTGCAGGCGGCGCGGCCCGAGGGCATGCAGACCGAGGTGTTCGCCTACGGCCGCATGCCCCTCGCGTTCTCCGCGCGCTGCTTTACCGCGCGCCACCACAATTTGCCCAAGGACGACTGCCAGTTCCGCTGCCTTGACGACGCCGACGGCCTCGCGCTGCGCACGCGCGACAAGGCCGAGTTCCTGACGCTGAACGGCATCCAGACCCAATCTGCGCTGGTCTACGACCTGTCGGAGTCGATGGACGAATTGCGCGGCATGGGTGTAGACATCGTGCGCCTGTCGCCGCAGTCGATGAACATGCCGGCCATCATCGAGAGCTTCCGCGATCGCTGTGACGGCCGCACCGGCGCGCCGCTCGAGGGATTGCGCATTGCGCCCCCCTGCAATGGCTACTGGTACAACGTGCCAGGCATGGAATACCGGACGCGCGCATGAATTCGGCGGATTCCGTACCGCAGCTGCCGGCCCGCCTTGCCGGCCTGGTCAGCCGGCTGCCGCAATGGCCGCCCTCGGCCGTGCTGTGCGCAGGGCTCAATCTGCTGTTCCTGCCGACTCTGGACCCGGATACGAAGCAGCGCCTGCTGGGCCGCATCGTATCCATCCAGGTGAGCGACGCGGGCCTGGATGGCCGCATCCGCCTTACTTCGTTTGGCTTCCTGCCCGCAACGCAGCGCGCGCCTGAAGTCACCATACGCGCCTGCGCCTGGGATTACTACCGCCTCGCGCGCCGCATCGAGGATCCCGACACCCTGTTTTTCTCCCGCCGCCTTAGCATCGACGGCGATACCGAGCTCGGCTTGCTGGTAAAAAACGCGCTCGACGCGATCGACTGGAGCCACCTGGGCGGGCGGCTGGGGCCGGTGATCGAACGGCTGCGCCGCCTCGCGGAAACCCGTGGCGCGAGTAACAAACCCCATTTCTAAGACAGCGTCCGGCGGCGAACCCGCGCGACGCACGAAGAGGCAATGACCACGACCAGACTATAATCCCTCCCTCATACTCCTTTGATCCCTGGCACGAGTCCGGCAGCTCACGCCAATAACCGGTTTGAATACGTCCGGTAAAATCCAGTGACTGCAATGACAGGAACGGCGATTGACCTTTTCCTTTTGCGGACACGGCATCGGAGCAATGCTTTCCAATTTTTTGAGACGAACGACACAGGCGGACCGACATGAGTAAAGACAAAGCACGAATCATTTACACCCTGACCGACGAAGCGCCCATGCTGGCCACGGTGGCGTTTTTGCCATTGGTTCGCAGTTTTGCGGCCCAGGCGGATATCGACGTGATCCCCAGCGACATATCGGTTGCGGCGCGTATCCTGGCTGAATTTCCGGACTATCTGACCGACGCGCAAAAAGTGCCCAACAACCTGGCTGAACTGGGCAAGCTCACCTTGCAGCCGGATGCCAACATCATCAAGCTGCCCAATAT
>JAAOZY010000209.1 GCA_012274205.1 Betaproteobacteria bacterium | reverse complement strand
GGTCCGCGGACGCGCCGCCGCTCGCGCGTGCGGTCGCGCCCGGGAGTGCGGCCAAATGACGCGCCAGATCGTGCTCGACACCGAGACCACCGGCCTCAATGCGAAACTGGGCGACCGGGTGATCGAAATCGGCTGCCTCGAACTGCTCAACCGGCGCCCGACCGGAAATCATTTCCACCACTATCTGAATCCCGGGCGCGCAAGCGAGGAAGGCGCGGTGAAGGTGCACGGGATCAGCGACGAATTTCTGCTGGACAAGCCGAAATTCCGCGAGATTGCGAACGGGTTCATCGAGTACATTCGCGGCGCCGAACTGATCATCCACAATGCGCCTTTCGATGTGGAATTTCTCGAGCAGGAACTGGCGCTGGCCAAGTTGCCGCCGCTGGCGCAGCACTGCGCCGGCGTCCGCGACACGCTCAAGCTGGCAAAGGAGCTGCATCCGGGCAAGAAGAATTCGCTCGATGCCCTGTGCGAGCGCTACGGCGTGAACAACGCGCACCGCACCCTGCACGGCGCTTTGCTCGATGCCGAACTGCTGGCCGAGGTCTACCTCGCCATGACGCGCGGCCAGGAGAGCCTGGTGATGGAACTGGAGCAGGCGCCGGCGGCGGCCCCGGCCGATGCGGGTGCCGCCCCCGAGCGCGGGACGCTGGTGGTGCTTGCGGCCAGCGCGGAAGAAGTCGCGGCGCATCTTGAGCTGCTGCAGGCGATACAGGCCGAGAGCAAGGGCAGGTGCGTCTGGCTCGCGCCCGAGGTTCGGACCGGGAACTAGCGCGCGCCGGCACCGATGGTGCGCGGTTTGGCCCCTGCGCCAGTTGTGGTAGATTGATCCATCGGTACTGATCCAGGAACAGATGCCCATGGACCGCGCCAGTCCCTTTGAAACCGACCTCGACCGCAACCTGGCCAACCATGCGCCGCTGACACCGCTCGGCTTCATCGAGCGCGCCGCCAGCGTCTATCCTGAGCGGACTGCCGTGGTGCACGGTGCGCGCCGCCACACCTGGAGCCAGACCTATGCGCGCTGCCGGCGCCTCGCATCGGCGCTGGCGCAGCGCGGCATAGGCACAGGGGACACCGTGGCGGTAATGGCGTCGAACACCCCGGAAATGTACGAATGCCATTTCGGCGTGCCCATGCTGGGCGCGGTGCTGAACACCCTCAACACCCGCCTCGACGCGGAGGCGATCGGATTCATGCTGAATCACGGCGGGGCAAAAGTGCTGATCGCGGATCGCGAGTTTTCCACGACCGTGGCGCAGGCACTGGCGCAGACCGAGCGGCGTCCGCTGGTGATCGACATTGACGATCCGGAATATGCCGGCCCGGGCGAGCGCCTGGGCGAAATGGACTATGAGGCGCTGCTCGCCGGGGGCGATCCGGAGTATGCCTGGCGGCCGCCGGCCGACGAATGGAATGCAATATCGCTCAACTATACCTCGGGCACAACGGGCAATCCCAAGGGCGTGGTGTATCACCATCGCGGCGCCTATCTTAACGGCGTGTGCAATATCGTCACCTGGGGCATGCCGCAGCATTCCGTCTATCTGTGGACGCTGCCGATGTTCCACTGCAACGGCTGGTGCTTTCCCTGGACCATGGCCGCGAACGCCGGCGTCAACGTCTGCCTGCGCAAGGTCGATCCGGTGCAGATTTTCAGACTGATCAGGGAACACGGGGTCACGCATTTTTGCGGAGCGCCGATCGTGCATACGGGGCTGATCAATGCCGATCCGAAGTTGCGCGAAGGCATCGCGCACAAGGTCTCGGCGATGGTGGCCGGCGCGGCGCCGCCGGCGGCGATGATCGAGGGCATGGAGCAGATCGGCTTCGACCTGACCCACGTCTACGGTCTCACCGAGACCTACGGGCCGGCGACAGTGTGCGCCAGGCACGAGGCCTGGGATGCGCTCGACATCGGCAAGCGCGCCGAACGCAACGGCCGCCAGGGCGTGCGCTACCTGATGGAAGAGGGGCTGACGGTGATGGACGCGGAGACGATGAAACCGGTGCCTGCGGATGGCGAGACCATGGGCGAAATCATGTTCCGCGGCAATATCACCATGAAGGGCTATCTGAAGAATCCCAAAGCGACGGCGGACGCTTTCGCCGGCGGCTGGTTTCATTCGGGCGACCTGGCGGTGATGCAGCCCGATGGCTACGTCAAGATCAAGGACCGCTCGAAGGACATCATCATTTCCGGCGGCGAGAATATTTCCTCGCTCGAGATCGAAGAGGCGCTGTACCGCCATCCCGCGGTGCTCGCTGCGGCGGCTGTGGCGCGGCCCGACCCGAAATGGGGCGAGACACCCTGCGTGTTCGTTGAACTGAAGCAGGGCGCGCAGGCGACGGAGCAGGAAATCATCGAGCATTGCCGCGGACATCTGGCGCGCTTCAAGCTGCCGCGCGCCGTGGTGTTCGGCGAATTGCCCAAGACTTCGACCGGCAAGATCCAGAAGTTCGTGCTGCGGCAGCGGGCGAAATCGGCGCAGGCAATAGAATAGCAGCCGCCGCGCAAGCGGCGGCTCACGGCGTTCCCCTCGCCCTTCAGGGAGAGGGGCTAGGGGTGAGGGTGGAGAGAAATAGAGGAGCGCGAATTATGAATGTAAATACCCAGACAGTTGCAGCAGAACCCCTGTTGTTGCGGCAGGACGAAGGCGGCGTAACAACGCTGACGCTCAACCGGCCGACGCAGTTCAATTCCCTGTCGCAGGCGCTGATGAGCGAGCTGCAGGCCGAACTCGACCGCATCGCCGCGGACGCGAGCGTGCGCGTGCTGATCATGGCCGGCGCCGGCAAGGCTTTCTGCGCCGGGCATGATCTCAAGGAAATGCGCTCCGACGCGTCCAAGGCGTTCCAGCAGCAGCTGTTCCGCCAGTGCAGCAAGCTCATGCTTACGCTGGTGCGCATGCCGCAGCCGGTGATCGCGCGCGTGCACGGCATCGCCACTGCGGCTGGCTGCCAGCTGGTGTCGATGTGCGACCTCGCGGTAGCGTCAGACAATGCGCGCTTCGCCGTGTCGGGCGTAAACCTGGGCCTGTTTTGCTCGACGCCGTCGGTGGGTCTGTCGCGCAATCTCGGGCGCAAGCAGGCGATGGAAATGCTGCTGACCGGCGATTTCATCGACGCGCAGGCGGCGCTCGCGCGCGGCCTCGTCAATCGCGTCGTGCCGCTGGAGCAGCTCGACGCAGAGATCAAAAAGCTTACCGACTCGATCCTCGCCAAGACGCCGGTCGCGATCAAGCTCGGCAAGCAGGCGTTCTACCGGCAGCTGGAAATGGGCCTGGAGGGAGCGTATGAGCTCGCCAGCGAAACCATGGCCTGCAATATGATGGCGGAGGACGCGCGGGAAGGCATCGATGCCTTCGTGACCAAGCGCAAGCCGCAGTGGAAGGGACGCTGAAGCCCGGTTACGCGTTCAGACTATGCCTTTCGCCGCGAGCGCGGCGACCGCCTGCGCATCCAGGCCGAGCAGCTGTTGCAGAATTTCCTGCGTGTGCTGGCCCAGCGTCGGCGGCGGCACCGTATATTCCACCGGCGTCCCGGAAAAGCGCATCGGGCTTGCTACGCTGGGGCAGGGAACGCCGGTGGCGGTGGGGATCTCGACTTTGAGCGCGCGGTGCTGCACCTGCGCATCCTCGAATACCTGGCGCATGTTGTTGATCGGCCCGCAGGGCACGTTGGCCGCTTCGAGCACTGCGATCCACTCGTGCATGGCGCGCGTGCGCATGATGTCCGCGATCAGCGGGATCAGCGCGTCGCGATTGACGATGCGGCCGGACATGGTGCGGTAGCGCTCGTCTTCGGCCAGTTCGGGATGGCCGGCCACCTTGCAAAAGCTGGCGAACTGGCTGTCGTTGCCCACGGCCAGGATGAGGTGGCCATCCTTGCACGGGAACGCCTGGTAGGGCACGACGTTGGGGTGGGCATTGCCGTAGCGTTTGGGGATATTGCCCGAGACCAGATAGCCGCTGATCTGATTGGCGTTGAACGCGACCATGCAGTCGAGCAGCGCCATGTCGATATACTGCCCGCCGCCGCCGCGCTCGCAGTGTGCGATGGCCGCGGTGATCGCCAGGCTCGCATACATGCCGGTGAGCACGTCGGTGATGGCGATGCCGACTTTCATCGGCCCGCCTCCGGGCAGCTCGTCGCGCTCGCCGGTGATGCTCATCAGGCCGCCCATTCCCTGGAACACGAAGTCGTAGCCCGGACGCGGCGCGTACGGGCCCGACTGGCCGAAGCCGGTGATCGAACAATAGATCAGGCGCGGATTGATGGCGCGCAGCTGTTCGTAGCCGAGTCCATAGCGCGTCAGCGTTCCGACCTTGTAGTTCTCGATCAGGACGTCGCTCCTGGCAGCGAGCTCGCGCACGATGTTCTGCCCCTCCGGCTTCGATATGTCCAGGGTGATGGATTTCTTGCCGCGGTTGCAGGACAGGTAATACGCTGAATCGGGCGTGTCCTTGCCCGCGCCGTCCTTGAACCAGGGCGGGCCCCAGCCGCGCGTGTCGTCGCCGCTGCCGGGGCGTTCGACCTTGATCACCTCGGCGCCCAGGTCGGCGAGGTTCTGCGAGGCCCAGGGTCCGGCGAGCACGCGGGACAGGTCGAGCACACGGATATGCGAGAGCGGGCGGGGCATGTGGGTTCCTTGATGCGTCTGCGTTGATGAATGGGCTTTGCGCGAGAGCGGTCTTAGCCCGGCAGGTTCAGCACCTGCCGCGCAAGTATGTTGCGCTGGATTTCATTGCTGCCGCCGTAAATGCTGGTCGGGCGCGCCTTGTAGAACGGCGCCAGCACTTCGATGCGCCCGTCGCCCATCTGCACCATGCCGGCGTGGCCGCCGCAGTCGCCGGCGGTCTCGATGATCAGGTCGGCGATGCGCTGGAAGGTTTCGGTGGCGCAGATCTTGAGCAGCGACACCTCCGGCCCGAGCGGCTCGCCGCGGCTGACGATGGCGGCAAAGTGCCGGTAGATGTCGCCGAGGTGCGCGACGTCGAGCTGCAGCTGCGCCAGGTGCTCGCGCAACAGCGGATCCTGCTCCATGCCGCGCGCGCGCGCCACCGCGAGCAGCACCTGCAGGCCGTATTCGGGCAGCTTCGGGCTGCCGATGTGGATGCGCTCGAAGCCGAGCTGCGACTTGGCCACGCTCCAGCCCTGGTTCATTTCGCCCACCAGGCTGGATGCGGGTATGCGCACGTTGTCGAAGAACACCTCGCAGAATTCGTCGTGGCCGGCCAGGTCGCGTATCGGGCGCACGGTGACGCCGGGTGTCGTGAGCTCGAGCAGCAGGAAGCTGATGCCCATCTGCTTTTTCGCCGCCTTGTCGGTGCGCGCGAGCACGATCATGTGGCTGGAATCGTGCGCCAGCGTGGTCCAGGTCTTCTGCCCGTTGATGACGAACTCCCCGCCCTCTAGGCGCGCCTCGGTGTGCAGGTTGGCGAGGTCGGAGCCGGCGTTGGGCTCGGAATAGCCCTGGCACCAGATCTCCTCGCAGGCGAGGATGGGCGGCAGGTAGCGGCGTCGCTGCGCCTCGGTGCCGTAGCGCATCAGGATCGGCCCGACCATGAGGATGCCGTGGTCCTGGAAGCGCGCGATGCCCCAGCGTTCCATCTCTTCCAGAAAGATCAGCAGCTTCGCCGGCGCCAGCCCCATGCCGCCGTATTCGCGCGGCCAGCCGGGCGCGATCCAGCCCTTGGCCGCCATGCGCTGGTACCAGGACTTGTTCTCCGCCCAGCGCAGCCGTCGCGGCGGATAGCGCAGTTCGGCCGGGTGGTGCGCTTCGACTTCGGTGCGCACGATGGCGCGGAAGGCCTCGTCGGAGAGCGCGTTCCAGTCCTGCGTCTGCTCTACGCCGTACTTCATGGAAAGGCGGCCAGGGTCGAATAGCGGGCGCGGTGCGCACCGGCATTGCCGAGCCAGGCCGCGAGCACCAGCGCGCGGTTGAAGTACAGGCCGAGCTCGTATTCGTCGGTGTAGCCGATGGCGCCGTGCATCTGCAGCGCTTCCTTGCAGATGGCGAGCGCAGCCTGCGCCGCGCGCGCTTTGGCGCCGGAAGCCGCTGCGCCGCGCTGTTCCCGGGTGCAGTGCGCGCCTTCCACCGCGGCGACGGCCGCAGCCAGCGCGGCACGGCTCAATTCCCTCTGGATATACATGTCCACGGCGCGATGCTGCAGCGCCTGGAAACTGCCGATGGGCTTGCCGAACTGCACCCGCGTGCGCAGGTATTCCAGGGTCATGTCGAGCACGCAGTCCATCAGGCCGAGCAGCTCTGCACTGGCTGCGAGCATGGCGTGATCCAGCGCCAGCTGCAGCGCCGCGCGCGCGCTCGCGGCGGCGGCGACGCGCGACCCGGGCGACACGGCGACCGCGTCGAAGCGCAGGCGCGCGCTGGCGCTGCCGTCTGCGCGCGCTTCGGCCTCGCAGGCGAGGCCCTTGCTCGCGCGCTCGACCCAATGCAGTTCCAGCCCCTGCGCCGAACGCGCGGCGACGATGAATGCGTCCGCGCCCGGGACGGCGGCGAAGCGGCAGCTTCCGTCAAGCACCGATGCGCCGTTGCGCTCGCGCAGCGCAAGCGCGCACTGCTCGGGGTCGAGCCCGCCGTGCTCGCCCTGCCAGGCGAGGCCGGCGATCAGCTCGCCGCAGGCGAGCTGCGGCAGCAGCCGCTGCTTGAGCGCGGCATTGTCGCCATGCAGCAGCGCCTGGGTCGCGGCCACGGCCGAATCGGAATAGGGCTCGGGGTAAAGCGCGCGCCCCAGCTGCTCGGCGATGATCAGCGCTGCGCCCAGCCCCAGACCGAGGCCGCCCTGGTCCTCCGGTATCAGCACCCCGAGCCAGCCCATGTCCGCCATGCTGCGCCACACGCCGCGCTCGAAACCCGGGTCGGTGTTGCGCAGGCGGCGCACGCGCGCCGCATCGAGCGTGGCGAAATCGGCCGCGCTTTCGCGCAGCATCCTGAGGGTGTCGTCGCTCATGCGGGCTCAGGACGCGATCGTGGCGACCCCGTTGTTGAGCACCACCACGTCGCGCTCGAGCACGCGCGAACGGAACTGAATGCGCTCGCCGCGCTGCCACATTTCGGTGCGTATGGTCTCCCCCGGGAATACCGGCGCGGAGAAGCGCAGCGACAGGCCGGTGAGTTTGGCCGGATCGTAGCCGCACCAGGTCTTTAGGATCGCATGGCCGGCCACGCCGTAGCTGCACAAGCCGTGCAGAATCGGGCG
>JAAOZY010000208.1 GCA_012274205.1 Betaproteobacteria bacterium | reverse complement strand
CCATGTTGCGCCTGCGCTACAATTTATTTCGCGGCGGCACCGACGTGGCACGCGTGCGCGAGGCCGAAGCGCGCATCGACGAAGCCCTCGCCAACTACGGCAAGGCGCGCAACGATATCGAGCGCAATCTGCGCCAGGCTTGGGAGGGCCTGGCCATCGACCGCGAGCGCCTGCCGCAGCTGCAGCGCTATGCGGCGGCGAGCGCGCAGGTGGTGAGCGCCTACCGCAAGCAGTTCTCGATCGGGCAGCGCACCCTGCTCGACGTGCTCAATGCCGAAAACGAACTGTATTCGGCCAGGAGCAGCCGCGATAGCGGCGCGCATGCGGTCACGCTGGACGAATTGCGCGTGCTGGCGGCGATGGGCAAGCTGCTGGAGGCGCTCGGCGTGAGCGTGGACGCGCCGCCGCCGACGCTGCTCGCGCGCGAGCCCGCACCGGCGCCCGCGGCGACGCCGTTGGCGCACGATGAAGCCGATGCAGTGGCGATACCTGCGCAAACAGGCGTGCCTGCCGAGGGTGCGCGGGAGCAGGTCGGGCGCGAACAAAGGGGGATGGCGGTGGCGACGAGTTTGCACAAAATCATGAGCCAGGGATCGGACGGGCCCGCAGGCGGGCAGACCGCGCAATGAACGCAGACGCAGCCGCCGTTGCGGGCGCATCGCTGGCCGACCCGCTGGCCGCCTGTCTGGCGCAGGCGGCGCGCCTGCTCGGCCTGCCGATGAGCGTCGATGCCCTGATCGCGGGGCTGCCGCTGGACCCGGCGGGGCTGTCGCCGGCCCTGTTCATGCGCGCCGCCGAACGCGCCGGGCTCAACGCACGCAGCATTCGCGCGGACCTCGAGCGCTTTCCGAAGCTGTCTTTGCCGGCGGTGCTGCTGTTGCAGGAACGCAGCGCCTGCGTGCTGGTCGGGCGCGATGGCGGCGAGGCGCAGATCGTGACTGCCGCGGGCGCGCAACAGCGCGTGCCCGTGGCCGAACTCGCGCGCGATTACACCGGCACGGCGCTCGCGCTCAGCCGCGCGGTGCGCTTCGAGGCCGGCACCGGCAGCGAGCGCATCCTCGCCGCCCACCACTGGTTCTGGGGCACGCTCGCGCGCGCCTGGCCGCTGTACGGCGAAGTCGCGCTGGCGAGCGTGCTGGTCAATCTGTTCACCATGCTGTCGCCGATTTTCTTCATGAACGTCTACGATCGCGTGGTGCCGAACAAGGCTTTCGATACCTTCTGGGTGCTGGCCATCGGCATGGCGCTCATCTATGGCTTCGACTTCGGCCTGAAGCTGCTGCGCGGCTGGTTCATCGACGTTGCCGGGCGGCGCGCCGACATGGCGCTGTCCTCGGCGCTGTTCGAACAGGTGATGGCGCGGCGGCTGGACGCCGGGCGCGACTCGGTCGGCACACTGGCCAACAACGTGCGCGAGTTCGAATCGCTGCGCGAATTCTTCACCTCCGCCACCATGACCTCGCTCATCGACCTGCCCTTCGTGCTGATGTTCATCGCGGTGATCGCGATGATCGGCGGCTGGCAGATGGCGCTGGTGCCGATCATCGCCATCCCCATCGTGGTGTTGATGGGCGTCGCGCTGCAGGCGCCGCTGCGCGACCGCATCCGCCGCGTGTTCCGCGCGACCGAGGCCAAGCACGCAATCCTGATCGAGACCCTGGGCTCGATCGAGTCGGTCAAGGCCCTGGGGGCGGCCGCGCAGATGCAGCGCAAGTGGGAAGAAGTGGTCGACTATGTCGCCAGGGAAAGCCTGGGAACGCGCCTGCTGTCCTCGCTCGCGATCAATTTCTCCGCCTGGGTGCAGATGATGGTGGGCATAGCGACGCTGGCCGTGGGCGTGTATCTGGTGGGCGACAAGCTGCTGACCACCGGCGCGCTGATCGCCTGCACCATCATCGCCGGACGCGCGCTCGCGCCGCTGTCCATGGTCGCCTCGCTGCTCACGCGCTACCACCAGTCGATGAGCGCGCTCGCCGCGCTGAATGCCATCATGAGCGCGCCGCGCGAGCGGCCGCGCGACCGCAGCTTCGTGCACCGCCCGGCGCTGGGCGGCGACATCCGCTTCCAGGACGTCAGCTTCAAGTACCCGGGCAGCGAGCTCGAAGCGCTCGCCGGCGTGAGTTTCGCCATCCAGGAAGGCGACCGCGTCGGCATCATCGGGCGCATCGGCTCGGGCAAGACCACGCTGGCGAAGCTGCTGGTGGCGCTGTACCAGCCGCAGGGCGGATCGATACTCGTGGACGGCACCGACACCCGCGCCATCGACCCGGCGGACCTGCGCCGTGCAGTGGGCTACCTGCCGCAGAACATCGTGCTGTTCGCCGGCAGCGTGCGCGACAACCTGCTGCTCGGCGCGCCCGGCGCGGACGACGCCGCGCTGCTGCGCGCGGCCGCGCTTGCCGGGCTGACCGACATCGTCAACCGCCATCCGCGCGGCTTCGACATGCCGGTGGGCGAGCGCGGCGAAGCCCTCTCCGGCGGGCAGCGCCAGACCGTGGCGCTGGCGCGCGCGCTGGTCACCGATCCGCCCATCCTGGTGCTCGATGAACCTACGCACGCGATGGACCATACGGCCGAAGAGCGGCTGAAAACGCGGCTGCAGACCGAACTCGCGGGCAAGACCATCATCATCATCACCCACCGCGAATCGCTGCTCTCCGCGGTGAATACCCTGGTCGTCATGGATGGCGGCAAGGTCGTGGCGACAGGGCCGAAGGACCTGGTGCTGCAGGCGATTGCGGAGGGCAAGGTGAGGATAGCGCGATGAGCGAAACCCTGGACGCTGCGCAGCCGGCCGCGGCGCGGCCGAAACCGCCGCTGCTGCCCCCGGCATGGCGGCCGGAGGAGCTTGCCGCGGACGACGACGGCCTGCAGCGCTCGCCGCACTGGCTGCTCGCGGCCATCGTCGGCCTGCTGGCTATCGCCCTGCTCTGGGCCGCGCTCGCCCACATCGACGAGATCACGCGCGGCGAAGGCCGGGTGATCACCGCCAGCCAGACGCAGCTGGTGCAGAACCTCGAGGGCGGCATCATCGACAAGATCCTGGTGCACGAAGGCGACACGGTGAAGAAGGACCAGGTGCTGTTCCAGCTCGACCGCATGCGCTTCGCTTCGGCCTATCGCGAAGGCCGCCAGGGCGAGCTCGGCCTGCGCGCGAAAGTGGCCCGGCTCAGCGCCGAGGTGGAGGGCAAAGCGCTGGTGATGCCGGCGCAGGTGCTGGACAGCGCGCCGGAACTGGCGGCCAACGAAACCGCAGTGCATCGCGCGCGGCTCGCCGATCTCGCCGCCAGGAACGCGGTGCTGCGCGAGCAGCTGGCGCAGCGCGCACAGGAGGTGCTGGAACTGCAGTCCAAGCGCGAACGCACGCGCGATCAGTGGGATATCCTGAAGAAGGAAACCGCCATTACCGCGCCGATGGTGCAGGAAGGCGTGGTGTCGGAAGTCGAACTGCTGCGCCTGCAGCGCGAAGCCAGCCGGCTCCGGGCAGAGCTGGATGCCGCCTCCCTGGCGCTGCCGCGCGCGCAGTCGGCAGTCGAGGAAGTGAAGAGAAAGATCCAGGACAACGACACGCAGTTCCGCAGCCAGGCGGCGAACGAGCTGTCGGCGGCGCGAACCGATCTGGCCAAAATGTCCGAGGCGGTGCCCGGCCTGGAGGACAAGATGGCGCGCACCCAGGTCCGCTCCCCGGTGGACGGCGTGGTAAAGAGCATCGCCAACAAGACCGAAGGCGGTGTGGTGCAGCCGGGCTCGCCCCTGGCTGAAATCGTCGCGGTGGCGGACTCGCTGCTGGTCGAGGCGCGCATCCGGCCGCAGGACATCGCCTTCGTTTCCGTCGGGCAGAAGGCGACGGTCAAGCTCGCCGCCTACGACTACAGCATCTATGGCGGAGTGGAGGGAAAAATCGTCTACGTCAGCCCGGACTCGATCCAGCCGCAAACGCAGGGCCCGTCCGCCGAGCCCTACTATGTGGTGCACGTACGCACGCTCAAGCCCGGCATCGAATACCGCGGCCGGCTGCTGCCGGTGATTCCGGGCATGACCGGACAAGTCGACGTGCTCACCGGCCGGCGCAGCGTGCTGCATTATCTGCTCAAGCCGGTCAACAAGACGCTCGAAAACGCGCTGAGGGAACGTTGAGCGCAGGCGCAAGCATGAACATCTGCCTGGCGACGGTGCATTCGAACCCCGCGTTCACGCCGCTGGCCCTGCTCTATCTCAAGGCCTGTCTGCTCGAGCGCAAGGCGCCGCTTGCCGCGGCGGTAAGCATCCTCGAATTCAAGCCTGCCGACACGCCCGAGGCGATCACCCAGCGCGTTCTCGAGCATTCGCCGGACCTGCTCGGCCTGTCCTGCTATGTGTGGAACATCAAGACGCTGATGGCTGCGGCGCAACAGATCAAGGCGCGGCGGCCCGCCATCTGCATCGTCCTCGGCGGACCGGAGGTCGGCCCGGTGGCCCGCTCCGTGCTGGAACGCAATCCGTGCATCGACTGCATCGTCAAGAGCGAGGGCGAACTGCCCTTCGCCGACATTGTCGAAACGCTCGCGAACGGCGGCGATCTCGCGACGGTCAAGGGCATCTGCCTGCGCCGCGCCAATGACATCATCGAAACCGAGGACGCCCCGACGCTGCACGATCTGAACCAGCTCGCATCGCCCTGCCGCCCGCCTGACTTCGATCCCGCCGGGCGCATCATCTGCATCGAAACGCAGCGCGGCTGCGTATTCCGCTGCAACTTCTGTTTCTACAACAAGGATCTGTCGATCCGGAACCGCCGCTTCGATCTGGACCGGGTGAAGCAGGAAAT
>JAAOZY010000207.1 GCA_012274205.1 Betaproteobacteria bacterium | reverse complement strand
TGCAGGAACTGCCCGGTCTCGATCTGCGTCTCGCGGTTCCCGTCCACCAGGCTGCCCGCGGGCATGGACGCATTGGCGGCGATCAACGCGTTGCGCACGTCCTGCGGCGTGAGGCGCCACGCATGCAGCCGCTCTGCGTCGAGCAGCACCCGCACGGCGCGCCGCGCGCCGCCCAGGGTCGTCACCGCGCGCACCCCGGGCACGCGCTGCAGCTCGATTTCCGCGGCGTGCGCAATCTGCTCCAGCTGGTAAGCGCCGCGCGCCGGATCTGCTGTCCACAAGCTCAGCCCGACGATGGGGACGTCGTCGATGCCCATCGGCTTGATGATGGGCTCGCCCACGCCGAGCGAGGGTGAAACCCAGTCGCGGTTCGAGTTGATGGTGTCGTACAGGCGCACCAGCGCCTGGGTGCGGTCCTCGCCGACCTTGAACTGCACCGTGAGTATCGCCAGGCCGGGCTTGGTCACCGAGTAGATGTGCTCCAGCCCGGTGATGCGCGAGAGCACCTGCTCCGCCGGCGCAGTCACCAGCGATTCGACGTCCTTGGCCGAGGCGCCCGGGAACGGGATCAGCACGTTCGCCATGGTGACATTGATCTGCGGCTCTTCCTCGCGCGGCGTCACCAGTACCGCAAACACGCCGAGCAACAGCGCAATCAGCGCGATCAGCGGTGTCATCTGCGAGTGCAGGAAGGTCTTGCTGATGCGTCCGGAAATGCCCATGGGAAATTCGTGGATTGTGTTAGGTGGTTCGTTGCGGAGGCCCGTCCCCGGGCCGATCGATCGTGTACTCTACTTGCCGGCGCGCTTCAGCGCCGCCAGCGCCGCCACCGGGTCGAGCGCCACTTGCTCGCCGGCCGCGACACCCGCGAGCACCTCCACTTCGTCTGCCGCCGCCGCTTCGCCCAGGCGCAGCTGGCGAAACTGGATCTCGCCGTTCGCTGCCACGACATAGGCACCGCTTACCTCGCTGCGCCGCGCCACGGCGCTGGCCGGGATCAACAGCTTCTTCGTCTTGCCGATGGCAAAATAGGCGCGCGCAAACATGCCCGGGTACAGGCCTTCGATGCCCACCGGCAAATCCAGCCGCACCTGTGTCGTGTGCGTCTGCGCATCCGCAGCTGGGAGGATGGTCACCTTCGACGCCGGCACGCGCTGGTTCAGCGCCGGGAATTCCACGCTCGCGCTGGCGAGCTTGCGCACCGCATCGAGCTCGCGCTGCGGCATGCTCGCCGTGACGCGCAGCTCGCTCGGATCGAACCCGGTCATCAGCGGCTTGCCCGGCACGGCCATCTCTCCCAGCTCGACATGGCGCGCCGATACCACGCCGCTGTAGGGCGCGATCACGGTGGCGTAGCTGCGGGTTGCCGCGGCCTGGCCGCCGCCGGCTTCGGCCACGCCGAGCTGCGCTTTGGCCGCGAGATAATCGGCGCGCGCCTTGTCCAGGGCCGCCGCGCTCATGAATTTCTGCTCCACCAGGCGCTGCGTGCGATCGAAATTCGCCTTGGCGTTGCGCAGCCCCGCGTCCGCCTGGGCAACCTGGGCCTGGCTGGCCGCATAGGCCTGGTTGACCTCGGACGGGTCGATGCGAACGATCACCTGCCCCTTCTTCACCCGGTCGCCGACGTCGAAATTCACCGCGACGACGCGGCCGGAAATTTGCGCTGCGACGGTCGACTGCTTCACCGCCTCGACCACGCCTTCGGCGGCATAGGTCTGCTCCACCTCGCGATACTGCACCGGAGCGGTGCGCAGGGTCGGCGTCGCGGGCGCGGCGAGCACGGGCGCACCGGCGGCCACCAGCAGCAGCCCGACAAGTGCGGCGCGCAATTGCAATATGCCTCGTATATTCATGGCGGCCATTGTAGCGAGGGGTGGAAAAGCGGTATGTGACTAAGGTTACCCAAGCGCGGCGGCAAGCCTATGATTTGCATCAAACATGGGCGCGGTGGCCGCGCGGGCACCGCGGGATGGCGCAGAAACCGCGATTGTTCCCGGCTCGATCCGCTTTCAGTAAAGCGCGCCGGCCAGCAGCTTGCGATATTTGCTCACCAGCTCTGCCTGGTTTTCAGCGAGACCGAACACATCCACCATCAGTTTGCGCGCGCTGGTGCGCCGCGCGCCGCGATCCTTGCGCACCACCTCCAGCAACTCGGCCAGCGCCGGCTCATAGCGGCTATCGGCAATCAGGCGTTCGCCCAGCGCGAGCCGCGCGTCGAGGTCGCCGGGATCGGCGGCGAGCCTGGCTTCGAGCACCTCCGCCGCAGGCAGTTGCTGGCCGCGTTTCCACAGGGCAAGCACGGCATAGAGCCGTTCGGCGCGCTCGTCGCGCTCGCGCTCGGGGATCGACGCGAACAGCGCGTCCGCCTCGGCCTGGCTGTTTTTCGCCAGCAGCAGCTCGACCAGGTCCAGACGCACCGCCTGATTGTCCGGTTCGAGTTCCAGCGCGCTGCGCAGCTGGCGCTCCGCCTCGTCGAAGTCTCCCTGCACCACCAGTGCGCGCGCCGTGCGGCGCAGCTTCTCGCCCGGAGTCGGGATCAGCCGGTCGATGAACGCGCGCACGCCGCTCTCGGGCAGCGCGCCGGTGAATTCGTCCGCCAGCTTGCCGTCGATGAAAGCCTTCACGTTGGGGATGCCGCGCACGCCGAACTGCGCCGCGAGCTGCGCATGCTCGTCGGAATTGACCTTGGCCAGCAGGAAGCGGCCGCCGTATTCGGCAGCCAGCTTTTCCAGCACCGGCTTGAGCGAGCGGCAGGGCGCGCACCAGGGCGCCCAGAAATCGACCAGCACCGGCACCTTCTCCGACGCTTGCAGCACGTCGCGCTCGAACGCCTCGGTTCCGGTTTCAAACGAATAGGTATCCATCTCGACTCCTGCGGGTATTTACTAAGAGGCCATTTCAGAATTACCGAAATGGCCCCTGATTTAGGGGAGCATGAGGGGATGTATCCCCTCATTTTGAAACGACTTCTCAATATATACGGCCAGTCGCGGCAAGTTTCAAGCGTGCTGGCCGCAAGCTTCCGTCTGGCCGCAAACAAAACGAGGGGTTCCGCTCCGAAGGTCTCGATCCCGCTCCCTCGGTCCCGCTTGACGGGAGACGGGAAAGTCCCCTTGGGGGAACTCCCCTCGTGCTCCCCTGAATTTGGGTGTCGCAAATGACTTTTGCGACACGTTCTTATAGCATCCGCCCATGGAACTGCCAAACTATCACGGCGGCTGCATCGTCAACCTGATGCGCTCGATCGAAGCCGCGCTCGGCGCGCGGCCCTGCGCCGCGGCGGCGGCCTACCCCGAACTCGAGGCGCTGCCCGCGCGCGCGCTGGCGGACGCGCGCAACATCGTGCTGCTGGTGCTCGACGGGCTCGGCTACGATTACCTGAGCGGCGCCGGAGCCGGCGGCGCGCTGCGGCGAAATCTGCAGGCGCGCATTACCTCGGTATTCCCGTCGACCACGGCGACCGCCGTGACGAGCTTTCTCACCGGCGTCGGTCCGCAGCAACATGCGCTCACCGGCTGGCATGCCTGGCTGCGCGAACTCGGCTGCGTCGTGGCGACGTTGCGCTTTCGCCCGCGCCACGGCGGCGAGCCGCTGTCCCGGGCGGGCATCGCGCCCGCCAGCGTGTACACCGCCGCAGCCATGTTCGACCGCCTGCCGCTGCAGACCCATGTCGTATCGCCGGCCGACATCATCGATTCGGACTACAACGTCGCGCACTGCGGGTCGGCGCAGCGCCGGCCCTACAAGGATTTGACGGGGCTAATCGCGGACGTGGCGAAGATCGTGCGCAGCAGCGGCGAACGCAAGTTCATCCACGCCTACACCTACGAGTTCGACCACGCCGCGCACAGCTTCGGCTGCGGCAGCGCGGAACTGCAGCAGAAATTCCGCCAGATCGATGCCGCTTACGCCAGACTCCTGGACGAGCTTGCGGGAACCGATACGGTGCTGATCGCGACTGCCGACCACGGCTTCATCGATTCGCCCGCCGCCTCCTGCATCGAACTCGAGCAGCACCCCGAGCTGGCGCAGATGCTGATGCTGCCCTTGTGCGGCGAGCGCCGCGCCGCCTACTGCTATGTGCAGCCTGGAGCGGAAGCCGCGTTCGAGCACTATGTGCAGACCAGGCTCGCGGCCAGCGTCGAGCTGTATCGCAGCGCCGATCTGATCGCGCAGGGCTGGTTCGGCCTCGGCCCGGCCAATCCGCGCCTGGCCGAGCGCGTCGGGCATTACACCCTGGTGATGAAAGGCGATTACACCATCAAGGACTGGATCCTGGGCGAGCCGCGCCACCTGACCCTGGGCGTGCACGGCGGCGTCAGCGCGGCGGAGATGCACGTGCCGCTGATCGTGGCCGAAGCCTGAACGTCCGCCTGGCTAAAGGCCGGGCTTGTGACCAAAGTCAACAGCTTCGCATTGCCTTCCTGATAAAAAGCCAGACACCGATCCCAACTTGTCCGAACTAAGCTAGGAGCAACGATATGGCGCAAAGACTTGTCATCATCTGCACGCACGGCGCAGACGATCCCGAACGTGCGACGATCCCGTTTGTGATGTCCACCACCGCCCAGGCCATGGATATCGAGGTAGTCATGTGCTTTCAGGCAGACGGGGTGACGCTTGCCAGCAAAGGCGTGGCCGAGCGCGTTGCTGCGCCCAGCTTTCCCCCGCTCAAGGACCTTGTGGCCGCTTATTGCGAGGCGGGCGGGAAATTGCTGGTGTGCGGCCCATGCGTGCAGTCGCGCAAGATCGATCCCAAGAATGATCTGATAGCGGGCGCTTCTGTCGTCAACGCCGCCACGTTTGTCAAGGAATGCATAGACGCGACGAACGTGCTGAACTACTAGCTGCACCGCAACGCGATCTGATCGCGCAGGCCTGGTTCGGCATCGGCCCGGACTAGCCGCGCCGCCTGAGCCTGGGCGTGCACGGCGGCGTCAGCGCAGCGGAAATGCACGTGCCGCTGATCGTGGCACTAGCCTGACCGGCCCCGTCATTGCGCATGGCGGTATTGCGCGAACTCTGGACGCGCTATCAGCGCCCGTGCTACAAAGCCGGACCGCGCCACAGGGCGCGGGCCCTAGCGCAGGAGCGGGCGCTCGTCACCGGAGGAATAATCTATGGCTCAATTCGCAAGAGGTTTGATTGCGTTCATGTTGTGTGTCCTGGCGGTGCAGCCGGCCGCAGCGCAGAACTACCCCAACCGCGCGGTCCACATCGTCGTCCCGTTCGCCGCCGGCGGTCCGGCGGACATCTACGCGCGCTTCGTCGGCCAGCGCCTGCAGGCAGCGCTGGGACAAGCGTTCGTGATCGAGGACCGTCCCGGCGGCGGCTCGGTGATCGGCACCGATGCGGTGGCGAAATCCGACCCGGACGGCTACACCCTGCTGATGATGTCCAACACGCATACGGTCAACGAATCGCTGCTGTCGAACAAACCGTTCCAGCTGCTGCGCGATTTCGTGCCGGTGGCGCCGGTCAATTACTCGGATCTGGTGCTGGTGGTGCACCCCTCGGTACCGGCCAATACGCTGAAGGAATTCATCGCGCTCGCCAAGGCCAAGCCGGGCGTGCTCAACTACGCGTCCTCGGGCCCGGGCACGCCCTACCATATGGCCGGCGAACTGTTCAAGGCGATGGCGGGCGTGGACATCGTGCACGTCCCCTACAAAGGCAGCTCCGGCGCGCGCACCGACGTGCTCGGCGGCCAGGTGCAGATGATGTTCGACGCGATCACCACCATGGCGCCCAACGTGCGCGCGGGCAAGCTCAGGGCGCTGGGCACGACCGGCAAGACGCGGTCGCCGGTGCTGCCCGACGTGCCCACCGTATCCGAAGCCGGTGTGCCGGGCTACGAGGCGGTCATATGGCTAGGCATCATGGCGCCGGCGGGTACGCCCAAACCCATCGTCGAGCGCCTCAATGCCGAGATCCGGAAAATCGTCAACAGCGCCGATGTGAAGGAAGCCTGGGCCAAGCAGGGTGCGGCGCCGCTCAACATGAGCACCGCCGAATTCGGCCAGTACCTGCACGACGATATCGCCAAGTGGGCGAAGGTGGTGAAAATTTCCGGCGCCAAGGTCGATTGAGGCCGTGAGCGCGCAGCCCGCGGACGCCGCTGCAAGCCTGCGGCTCAGCGTCAATGGCATCGAGCACGAAGTAAGCGCAGCCGCGGACACGCCGCTGCTGTACGTGCTGCGCAATCAGCTCGGGCTGAAGGCGGCGCACTTCGGCTGCGGCACGGGCGAATGCGGCGCCTGCCGCGTGCTCATCGACGGACAGGCGGTGGCGTCCTGCGACACGCCGCTGTGGGCGGCAGTGGGCAAGCGCATCACCACTGCCGAAGGCCTGGGCGACGCGGCGCATCCGCACCCGCTGCAAAGCGCGCTGATCGCCGAGCAGGCGGGCCAATGCGGCTACTGCCTGCCGGGCATTGTAGTCAGCGCGGCGGCGCTGCTCGCGCGCCAGCCGCGGCCCAGCGAAGCCGAGGTGCGCGCCGCGCTCGACCAGAACCTGTGCCGCTGCGGCTCGCACAATCGCATCGTGCGCGCGGTGCTGCGCGCGGCGCGCATGGACACCGTGGACACAGAGGCGTGAACCTCGCCTATCGCCTTGCCGCGGGCGGCGCCGGCGACCGGCCGCGCCTGCCCGGCAGCCTGCATCTGAACCGGCGCCTGTCGCAATGGCTGCGCTTCCTCCCCGACGGCAGCATCGAGGTGCGCTCGGGCAAGGTCGAGATCGGCCAGGGGATCGTGACGGCGCTGGCTCAGATCGCCGCGGAAGAACTGGATGTCGCGATCGGGCGCATCCGCATGTTGCCCGCCCGGGTACGTTTGCATGCTGAACTTCCGTCCAGCGATGTATGGACGTACGAAGGCCGGTACCCAGGAC
>JAAOZY010000206.1 GCA_012274205.1 Betaproteobacteria bacterium | reverse complement strand
CTTTTCCCTGGTGCGTCCTCGGTTTCACGTCAGGTCTGTACCAGTTTGCGGTGCCTGTGGATGCTCATCAGTATGCCGATACCCAGGAACAGTGTCACTAGCGCGGTGCCGCCGAAGGACACCAGCGGCAGCGGCACGCCCACCACCGGAAGGATGCCGCTGACCATGCCCATGTTGACGAAGGCGTAGGTGAAAAACGAGAGCGTCACGGCGCCGGCGAGCAGGCGCGTAAAGAACGTGGGCGCGTTGGCGGCGATGGCGAGCCCGCGGCCGATGAGCAACAGGTACAGCAGCAGCAGCAGGCAGTTGCCGATGAGCCCGAACTCTTCGGAGAACACGGCGAAAATGAAATCGGTCGAGCGTTCCGGGATGAATTCCAGGTGCGCCTGGGTGCCGCGCAGCCAGCCCTTGCCGGCAACGCCGCCCGAGCCGACCGCAATCACCGACTGGATGATGTGATAGCCCGCTCCTAGCGGGTCGGAGGTCGGGTCGAGCAGGGTCAGGATGCGGCGGCGCTGATAGTCGTGCATCAGCGACCACATGAACGGCAGGCTGGCGCAGGCCGCAAGGACAAGGCCGATCAGGATCCTCCAGGACAGCCCGGCGAGAAAAATGACGTAGAAGCCAGCCGCCGCCACCAGCAGCGCGGTTCCCAGATCGGGCTGCCGCGCGATCAGCATCACCGGCACCAGCAGCAGCAGGCAGGCGACGAAGTATTCGCGCAGCCGCAGCGCCGCCTCGTGCTTGTGGAAATACCAGGCGAGCATCAGCGGCATCGCGATTTTCATGATCTCCGAGGGCTGGATGCGGGTGATGCCGAGATTGAGCCAGCGCCGCGCGCCGTTGACCACGTCGCCGAACAGCGCCACCCCGATCAGCAGCGCAAGCCCGAGCGCATAGGCGGGAAGCGCGAAGCGCATCAGCGTCTGCGGCTGGAACTGCGCCGCAATCCACATAACCGAAAGTGCGACGAGGATATTGAGCGCCTGGCCGCTGATGCGCGCCGGCGTATCGTGGGCCGCGCTGGCCAGGGTCATCATGCCGAGCACGAGCAGCGCCAGCGCGAGTGTAAACAGCGGCGCGTCGATCTTGTCGGTGAAGCGCAGCCACAGCGCCCTAATCATCGCCTTCGTCCCCGGGAACCGCGTCGGCGGGACGCTCGGCGCTCTTGCCGAGCAGATAGTAATCGAGCACCTGGCGCGCGATCGGCGCGGCGGCGCGCGCGCCGAAGCCGGCGTTCTCCACCACCACGGCAAGCGCGATCTTGGGGCTTTCGAGGGGCGCGTATGCGATGAACAGCGCGTGGTCGCGGTGGCGTTCGGTCACGTGTTTCTCATTGTATTTCTCGTTCTGCTTTATCGCGACCACCTGCGCCGTGCCGGTTTTGCCGGCGCTGGTGTATTCGGCCTTGGCGAACGCGCGCGCGCCGGTGCCCTCGATGTTCACGCCGGCGAGGGCGCGCTTGATGAATTCCAGATTCGCCGGTTTCAGCGGGATGCTGCGCCTCACCTTGGGCTCGACCGGTTTGCGCTCGCCGCTCCTGGCGTTCTCGATGTAGTTGACCAGATGCGGGCGGTACATGACGCCGTTGTCGGCGAGCGTCGCGATCGCCTCGGCCATCTGCAGCGGCGTGTAGGCGTTGTATCCCTGGCCGATGCCGACGCTGATGGTTTCGCCGGCGTACCATTTCTGCTGCTCCGGCTTCCTGAAGCGCTTGCGCTTCCACTCGGACGAGGGCAGCACGCCCGTGGCTTCGCCTTCGACGTCGATGCCGGTCTTCGCGCCGAAGCCGAACTGGCCGATGAAGCGTGCGATGTTGTCGATGCCGAGGTCGTTGCCGAGCATGTAATAGTAGGTGTCGCAGGACTGCACCAGCGATTTGTACATGTCGACGATGCCGTGGCCGCCGGGCTTGTCGTCGCGGAAGCGGTGTCCGCCGAAATTGAAATAACCCGGATCGTTGATCGTCTGCTGCGGCGTGCGCTTGCCCAGTTCGAGCGCCGCGAGCGCCATGTAGGGCTTGAACGTCGAGCCCGGCGGATAGGTTCCGGCGAGCGCGCGGTTGACCAGCGGCCGGTCGAGCGAATTGTTGAGCTCGTCCCAGCTCGCCGGATCGATGCCGTCGACGAACAGATTGGGGTCGAAGCCCGGCTTGGAGACGAAGGCGAGGATGCCGCCGGTGGAAGGTTCGATTGCGACCAGCGCACCGCGGTTGTCGCCGAACGCCTGTTCGGCCACCCGCTGCAGCTTGATGTCCAGCGTCAGCATCAGGTTGTTGCCCGGAATGGGCGAGGTGCGCGACAGCGTTCGCACGCCGCGGCCGGCGGAGTCGACTTCGACCTGCTCATAGCCGGTGATGCCGTGCAATTCGCTCTCGTAGCTCTGCTCCAGCCCGGTCTTGCCGATGTGGTCCGTGCCCTTGTAGTTGGCGCTGAGATCGGCATCGTCGAGCCGCTCGAGGTCGCGCTCGTTGATGCGGCCGATGTATCCGGTCACGTGCGATGCAAGCTCGTTCAGCGGGTACTGGCGGAACAGGCGCGCCTGGATGTCGACGCCGGGAAAGCGGTAGCGGTTAACCGCGAACCTGGCCACCTCTTCGTCGGTGAGGCGCGTGCGGATGGGCAGGCTGTCGGCGCCCTTGGCCTCGATCATCAGGCGCTTGAAGCGGGCGCGGTCGCTCGGCCGGATTTCGACCACGCCCTCCAGCTCGTTGATGGTCTTGTCCAGGTCGGTGACCTTGCCCGGCGATATTTCCAGCGTGTAGGCCGAGTAGTTGCGCGCGAGCACGGTGCCGTTGCGGTCCAGGATCAGGCCGCGGTTGGGCATGATCGGCACGATGGAGATGCGGTTGTCCTCGGCCTTGGTGCGATAGTAGTCGTACTGGATCACCTGCAGGTAGACGAAGCGCGCGAGCAGCAGCACGAAAGCGGCGAGCACGAAGGCTCCGGCGATGCCGATGCGCAGGTGAAAATTGTGCAGTTCGCGCTGGTGGTCCTTGAATTCCGCTAGGCGCATGGGCTAGATCGGCCGGTTCTCGTCCACGGCTTCCGGCCGCTGCTGCGGCAGCAGCAGCAGGAAGTTCAGCACCGGCCACAGCGCCGCGCAGATGAAACTGCCGGCAAAATAGGTCCAGCCCGGAAAGTCCGCCCCGGCCGCGATGCGGATCACCAGGGTCAGTGCCTGCGTCGACAGCAGCAGCAGCAGCACGTGCAGCGCCTGCTCCCACGGCGGGAACCAAAGGATGCGCCGGTGCACCGCAAAGGCGAGGAAGGCGAGCACCGAGTAGGCAAGCGCGTGCTGGCCGAGCAGCGCGCCGTTGCCCACGTCGAGCAGCAGGCCGAGGCTCCAGGCAATGCCGATGCCGACCCGGCGCGGTTGGTGGATGCACCAGAATACGAGCACCGTCGCGGTGAGGTCCGGCACGCCCGCCATGCTGCGCCATGGCAGCAGATTGAACAGCAGCCCGAGCGCCAGCGTCAGCACGATGAAACTGACTTTGGCCGGAAGCAGAATGCGCTGCGCTTGTGCCTGCATCTGCACGCTATTCGGCCTTGCGCGGGCGTTTCGGTTTAGCCGGCTTGCGCGTCGACGGCTCGGGTTCCGGCGGCGGCGGTTTCGCCTCGTTCGAGAGCACCAGCACCTGGCGATAGCGGTCGGTGCCGGCGGTCGGCGCGAGCGTGATCCTGGCGAAGGCGTAGGCGGCGTCGCGCTCGGTGCGCGCCACCGTGGCCACCGGCAGCCCCGACGGATAGGTGCCGTCTATGCCCGAGGTGACCAGCACGTCGCCGTTCCTGATGTCGGCATTGGCGGCCATGAAGCGCAGATCGAGCATGCCGCCTTCGGCCCCGCCATAGGCGACCGCGCGCAGGCCGTTCCGGAGCACCTGCAGCGGTATCGCCTGGTCCTTGTCCGAGAGCAGCGTCACTTCGCTCATGAGCAGATACACGCGCGTCACCTGGCCGATCACGCCGACATCGTCGATGACCGGTTCGCCGGGCAGGATGCCGCTTTGCGATCCCTTGTCGATCACCACCTTGCGCGAGAACGGGTCGCGCGCGGCATAGAGAATTTCCGCGAACACCGACTTGCGCGGCTGCCGCTCGCGCGCATCGAGCAGGCGCCGCAGCTGGTTGTTTTCCTCCTTCAGCGCCTCCAGCTGCAGCAGCTCCGGCGCGGCGCGCAATTGCCTGGCGCGCAGCGCCTCGTTCTCTGCACGCAGCGCAGCGGTGCTGCTGAAGTAATTCACCACGCCGTTGAACAGGTCCACCGGCGCCATGGCGACGCGCTGTATCGGATAGGCGGCGAGCGCGACCACCTGGCGCACGCTTTCGGCGTAGCGAAAGCGCGCATCGAGGACCATCAGCAGGATCGCGAGCGAAACGAAAAAGGTGAGGCGGACGATGGGCGCCGGACCGCGATTGAAGAACGGTGGCGGCTGGTGTTCCATGCGGGCGCTAGGCGGTGACGGACGACGGGCGCTGCGGGGGCCGGCAAACCGCGCCTTTGCTCATCGGCCCTCAGCCATTGTCGGGTTCAGTCATTGGTGAAGATCGAGGCGAGCTTGTCCATTTTCTCCAGCGCCATGCCGGAACCGCGCACCACGCAGGTGAGCGGATCGTCGGCCACGATCACCGGCAGGCCGGTTTCCTCCATCAGCAGGCGGTCGATGTCGCGCAGCAGCGCGCCGCCGCCGGTGAGCACCATGCCCTTCTCGGCAATGTCCGCGCCCAGT
>JAAOZY010000205.1 GCA_012274205.1 Betaproteobacteria bacterium | reverse complement strand
GGGCGACTGGAGTTACTGTCGGACAATTAAAGTTTCTTAACCCTCCCAATCACGCTTCAATGACAAAACAGTGCCGTCTGTGTCCTGCCGCACAGAATAATATTATTTGCGAGCGCACGCTTACCTCCGAAGCACGGCTCATTCGGTGCTTAGCTCCTTACGCCGATTTAGAGAACCGAGATCAATGCTGGTTTGAATTTTTATCTATAAAGGATCATTAATTATGGACAGCAATCGTTATAACGCCGCTTGGTGGAGCAAAGACAACGACACGGGTTGGGAAAAGGTCAAGGAGGCATTCCGTCGAGATTGGAAGCAAACGAAACATGACTTTGGCGGTAGTTCCCCGGACTTGAACCAAGATGTTCCCGATACGGTAAAGCAAGCGTCTGGGAAGGAGCACATTCCGCCGCCCGGCCAGCCGAACTTCGAGGACTATGAGCCCGCCTTGCGCTATGGATATGGGGCCCGTCAGTATTACGGGAAGCAATATCCCGCTTGGGACAGCAAGCTGGAGCAGACATTGCAGAAGGACTGGTCGTCGCCGGTGGACTGGACCCGATATCGCAAGGCCGTGCGGCAAGGATACGAGTTCACTCCCAAACCTTAATCACTCGATTAGAAATCAGAAGGGGCCTCGAAATTGAGGCCCCTATTTCTGGGGTGCTTTGATGTTGAATGTGTAGGCGGAGCGATCGCCTAGCGCCCGTGTCCATGATGTTGTGGACGTTGGCCGGGAGCAGTTCGTTGTAGTCAAGACCCGCGTAATGCGCAAATAGATCGGTAGATTCTCAGTGGCGCGTGGCGGTCGCGGAAAAATCTGTTGTCGGATATTTCGGCATATCGGGGTCGATTCGAGACGCGCGGCTTTGCCAGGCGGCCAAGACTTGGTGAAGAATCATAGGCAAACGCTGCATACCGTAGCGCATAATAAATGCCAACATGACGCCTGCGACGGAGGGGCTTTCGGCAGCAGCGGCACCATCGAATGCGGGCGTGGACTGCAGCCGCGGCTGGCGCGCGGGCCAGACGCCAATTGACGCCGCCGCTCCCGCAACCAGCGTCAACCTCGAAGGCGGTGCGAGCGTCGCGCGCGCGGCAACGCGTACGCGAGGCAAATTGTCACGGCTAGTCGCTGCTGCGACTCGGCACTGCGGGCGCGTCGCCCGTAACGGGTTTCTGCACGCGCGATCCATGCCGGTTCGCGTACACCCAGGTGTATTCGGCGCCGAACAGGAAAATCTGCGCGGAGTAGTAGACCCATGCGATCAGCACTACCAGCGAGCCCGCCGCCCCGAATCCGGACGCCATGCTGCTTTTTCCCAGGTACAAGCCGATCAGCACTTTGCCAATGGTAAACAGCAACGCCGTCACCGCGGCGCCGGTCCAGACGTCGCGCCAGGAGATGTTTGCTCGTGGCATGATTTTGTAGATCATCGCGAAAAGAATGGTGAAGATGCCGAACGAGACGACGAAGTTGAGGATCTCGAGGACCACATCCCAGCCTTGGAACCAGCCGCCCCACCACTTGCCCAAGGCCGCGAGCGCCGCGCTCACGACGAGCGATACGACCAGTAGGAAGCCCAGGCCAAATACGAGCCCGAACGACAGCAGGCGCGTGCGCAACAGGTGCCAGATGCCCGACTCCCCCTTCGGCGCCGGCACGCGCCAGATACGGTCCAGCGCGCTTTGTAGTTCTCCGAAGATCGCGGTCGCACCGAGCAGCAAGATGGCGATGCCGACAAGGGTCGCGACCACGCTCGTGGCTGGTTGGCGCGCGGCTTTGAGCATTCCTTCCACAGCCACCGCGCCTTCCGCGCCCATGATTCCGCGCAACTGCGCGACGATTTCGCCCTGTGCAGCTTCCTGCCCGAACACCATTCCCGCCACCGCGATCACGATAATGAGCAGCGGAGCCAGCGAAAAAAGCGTGTAGTAGGAAAGGGCAGCGCCCATGCTCGGGCAGTAGTCATCCACCCAGGCTTTGACGGCCGCCTTGATCATCTGCCACTGTTGGCTTAACCAGTTTCCCTGTGGCACCACCACCACCGACTCCTGCGCAGCGCTCCCCGGCTGCGGCACCACGAGCGGAAGCGCGCGTGGGTTTCGCTTGGGAGCCGTGGCGGCGCCCAGCGCGCCGAGCAAAGGCAGCAGCATCTGCGCCGTTTTCAGCACGCTCATAAGGCTTCCGCGAGGCGCGGGGCGGGAGGACGCCGCTCGCGGCTTGCCCCTGCGCGTAACGGCAAAGTACCCCACAGCCGCGACGCCGGTGATCAGCCCGCCGATGACGTAAGGCGACATCGCCAGCCGGCGTACCCTGAGTTTTAGCGCGTGGAC
Organism: Betaproteobacteria bacterium; assembly: GCA_012274205.1. GTDB lineage: Bacteria > Pseudomonadota > Gammaproteobacteria > Burkholderiales > SG8-39 > 2-12-FULL-64-23. Next base: position 703 of record JAAOZY010000205.1, on the reverse strand, counting down.
CTGCGCGACGATGTCCGCCTTGGAGGCGGCAACGCGCGCCTCCGCGGACTCCAGCGCCTCCGATGAATCATTCATGGCTCGGTGCGGGTGCGGCCTTCAAGCCAAGCTGGCGCCGCGTCGCGTAAAACAGGAGATCCTTGCTGCGCTTGATGGCGAGGAACACGAGGCCGCCGGCGCCCGCGAAACTCAGCAGCGCGGCAATCAACAGCGACCAGGCCCAGCCGAGGATATCGTTTTCCAACAAGGCTGCGACCGCGCAGGCGATCAGCGCAAGCCAGCCGGTTATCAACAGAACCGCCGCGCCGACACCGAAGCCAAGCATCAGCGCAAGTCCGATGCCGGCCCTTCTTCCCTCCAGAACGGCGAGGTGGAGGAAATTGTCCAGCCAGCCGCGCACGGAATCGATGAGCGCGTGGATGGCCGCCGCAATCGACGGCGGCGACGCGTTGGCGTGGTTGGGCAATTTGTCCATCGCCGACCCGCTAGGGTAAGAAACCCCGCCGCGCGCTTATCGCAGAATAATGCGGCTAAGCACAAAACCCGCAAGCACCGCAATCCCGACGGACTTCAGCGGATTTGCGGAAATGTAATCGCAGGTATCGGCCACCAGTTTTTTCTGCGTGGTATTTAGCGTTTCACCTTGTTCGGCCAGCCAACCGGCCGTCGGCGCGGCGACGCCCGCCGCCTTGTCCACCGCTTGGTG
>JAAOZY010000035.1 GCA_012274205.1 Betaproteobacteria bacterium | reverse complement strand
TGCCGGTACCGAAGCTGCCCGAGGCGCTGGCCAAGGGCGTCATCGATGGCGGCGTGATTCCGTGGGAGGTGGTGCCGGCGTTGAAGGTGCAGGAACTGGTCAAATTCCATACCGAAACTGACCCGTCCGAGCCCGCGATCTACACTTCTGTTTTCATACTCGCGATGAACAAGGCGAAATACGACAGCCTGCCGCCCGACGCGAAGAAAGTGCTCGATGCCAACAGTGGCGCGGGACTTTCCGAATGGATCGGCCTGAAGTTCGAGGAAGCCGACGTGTCGGGCAAGAAACCGGCGGTGGCGCACGGCAATACGTTCAACACCGTGCCTGCAGGCGAGATCGAGAAATGGAAAGCAGCTGCGCAACCGGTGATCGATGGCTGGGTCAAGGACGTCAGCGCGAAAGGCGCCGATGGCAAAGCCCTGCTCGACAGCGCGCGCAAGCTGATCGACAAGTACAAGAAGATGTAGGCAGGTGGCGGGCGGCGGCGCGGTTTGCGCCGCCGCATCTCCCGGCCGCGGCCGGGTTTGTTTGCACAATCCGTAGAGCAGGAGAACTCGTGCTGCCACCACGCATCGATGTGAAGGCCGTGCAGGCCGCGATGGGCGCATATGCCGACGAAGAGGAAACGCTGGCGCAGCGCGCCGCCATCTATCAAGAGCTGATCGGTTTCGTGCCGCCGCGCATCGAGGCGCGGCTGAACGTCACCGGCGCGCTGGACCCGCAGATGCTGGACCTGCAGGAGCGCATACGCGAGCACGGCATGTATCCGAAGTGCTTCGACGTGAAGACCGCGCAGATGATGCTGTTCGGGATGCTGCTGATGGACCTGAGCGATGCCGCGCCGCTGCATGCGATCGCGGCGCGCAGGGCTGGCGCCAGCTGGGAAGAATTGCAGGGCGTAATCAATCTTTGCTTTCTGTTTCGCGGGCTGCCCGCGGCTAATCGCGGCGCGGAGATCCTCGCCAACCTGGCCAAACGCGAAGCCGATGCCAGGCCCGAATGAGCAGGGCGAGGCCATGAATGCAGGCATCATCGCCGCGGCCGTCGTTCCGCACGTGCCGACGCTTGGACTGCCGCAGAACACGCCGGATTTCCAGCTCACCCTGGTCGAAGGGGCGCGTGCGATGGGCCGCGCGCTGCGTGAGCTGAAGCCGGATGTGCTCGTAGTCAATTCCGCCCACTGGGTCTGCACCTTCGGCTGGTACGCGACCTGCCAGAGCGCGCATCAGGGCATGTGCGTGGCAGACGAGGCGCCGGACCTGATTCCGGGGATCGCGTATAAGCGCAAGGGCGATGGCGAATTTGCCACGGCCCTGGTCGAGGAGTGGCAGGCGCGCGGCATTCCCGGCGGCCGCAACGATTCGCCGCACTACGCCTGGGATTACGGCGGCCTGGTTCCGCTGCTTTATCTGGACCCGGACGCGCAGCTCCCGGTGGTGCAGATACCGACGGTGATTCTGTCGAATCACGCCGAGTGCATGCAGGCGGGCCGCGCCGTGCATGTGACGGCGAAGCGACTCGGCAGGCGCGTCGCCTACATCGCCAGCACGGCTTTCACCCACGAGCTGGTGCGCGGGCGCCACTTCAAGCCGGCCGCGGAGCGCGAGGCGCTCGATTCGAAGTTCATAGCGCTGCTCAAGCGCGGCGCGCTGGCTGACGCGGTCGCGTGGTTCCCGCAATACAGCAAGGCGGTGGTGGCGGAGATGAACGGCAAGCCTCTGGCAGGCATGCTCGGCGCGCTGCAGGCGTTGGAGGAAGACGGTGTTGCGTTGGCGGGAGAACAATTCGGCGGGTACGCGCAATCTTCCGGCAGCGGCAACGCCAGCGTGATGGTGCGGACGCGTTAGTCCGGGGCGGGCCGGGGCATGATTCCAGCCAACGGCGGATACCTCTCCTTGGAGCTGGCGTGCGACCGCCTCCAATATATTCCTTGAATCCGCCTCGGGGTTAGATCTGATTGGAAAAAGACAATCATGTCCGGCAATGAAATGGAATACACCCATCAAGCCGTCACCGAGGCGTTCGGCCCGGCTGGCAGGATGCTGTTGAAGCTGTCCAAAACGGTGGCGGTAGCGGGCGGGCTGATTTTCGTCGTGCTGGTCGTCATGTCGATCGTTTCCATTGTGGGTCGCAAGCTGTTCAGTGTTGTCGTTCCGGGCGACTTCGAAGTATTGCAAATGGGCGCCGCCTTTGCCTCTGCGACCTTCTTTGCCTATTGCCACATGATTCACGGGGACGTAAAGGTCGACTTTTTCACTCAATACCTGGCTCCGCGCAAAGTAGCAGTGCTCGACGCGACGGGGTCGCTGCTGATCGGCTTGTTCGGCGCACTGCTTGCCTGGCGGACCGCCGTAGGCGCGGTGTCCTTGTACGAGACCCACGAGACGTCGATGATTCTTGGCTGGCCGGTGTGGGTCGCACAAGCGCTCATGGTCCCGAGCTTCATGCTGATGTCGATCGTCGGTTTCTATATGTGCGGTCATCTGCTGCGCCTCGCTTCGGGACGGATCAAGTGAGCGGCACGCATGTCGGTTTCATGATTTTCGGCATCCTGATGCTGCTGCTGGTGCTGCGCGTACCGATCGGCATCGCCATGTTCATGGTCGGCGCGGGTGGTTACGTCTATCTGTCCAACGGAGCGCTGTTGCCCTTGCTCAACTCGCTGAAGAATCTTGCCTACGCGCGGCTGTCGAACTACGATCTGGTGGTGATCCCCCTGTTTCTGCTGATGGGCCAGTTCGCCACCCACGGCGGCTTGAGCAGGGCGCTGTTTCGCTGCGTCAGCGCATTTTTGGGGCACCGCAGAGGCGGCATTGCGATGGCGGCAATCGGGGCCTGCGCCGGATTCGGCGCGATTTGCGGCTCGTCGCTTGCCACCGCGGCGACCATGGGCCAGGTGGCCCTGCCGGAGTTGCGCCGCTACAATTATTCCGGCGCGCTCGCCACCGGCTGCCTCGCGGCCGGAGGAACGCTCGGCATCATGATTCCGCCCTCGGTGCCGCTGGTCATCTATGCCATCCTGACGCAGGAATCGATCGGCAAGCTGTTCATGGCGGCCGTCCTGCCCGGCATCATTGCCATGCTCGGCTATATGCTCGTGGTGCAAATCGTCGTCGCGCTCAAACCAGCTGCCGGCCCGGCGGGCCCGCGCGTCGCCTGGAGCGAGCGCCTGCGCAGTCTGTTGCTGGTATCCCCGGTGCTGCTGGTATTCCTCGTCGTGATCGTCGGCATCTACGGCGGTTGGGCCAATCCGACGGAAGCTGCGGCCATAGGCGCGGCAGCCTGCGGCCTGCTTGCGCTGACCACCGGCGGCATGCGCATGAAAGGCTTGATCGACAGCGCCGCCGGCATGGCCCAGGCGACCGCGATGATCTTTCTGGTGCTCATGGGTGCGGACATGATGAACACCGCGCTTGCGGTATCGCAGATGCCGGCGGAGCTGGCAACCTGGGTACAAAGGAGCGGACTATCACCCTTGCTTGTCCTGGCCTCAATATTGTTGATATATATCTTCCTCGGCTGCGTCATGGACTCGCTCGCGATGATCCTGCTGACCATCCCCATCTTCTACCCGATCGTGATGGGCCTGGATTACTTCGGCATGCCGGTCAGCGACAAGTCGATCTGGTTTGGCATACTGGCCTTGATGGTGGTTGAAATCGGCCTGGTGCATCCGCCGGTCGGCATGAACGTCTATATCATCAACCGGCTGGCCAAGGACGTTCCCTTGACCGAGACCTTCAAGGGCGTCATTCCGTTTTTGCTTTCGGACTTCGTTCGGATAGCCTTGCTGGTGTTCTTTCCAACGATCTCGCTCTACTTGATTCACACTTTCAAATAAGGCAAGAGATCCTCTGCGCAGGGGTTTTCAATCTTGTGCTTGTGTTTGAGCGCGGCGGGCGCCGTAGGTACTGACTTGGCCGCCGCCTATTGCGTCTGGCGACAGTGCGTTTCGCGCACGAATACGAGCAGCAGCAGCGCCGCCGCGAGCCACACGAGCATCAGTGCGAAGCCGGCGCGGTAAGCGTCAAAATCATAGACGCGCACGCCCTTGGCCAGCGCTCCGGTCCAGCGTCGGTCCAGCATCCAGCCGACCGCGGGCTGCATGATCATGCCGCCCAGCATATTGCCCATATTGGCGATGCCGCCGGCGGTGCCGGCAAGCGCCGCCGGCGCCGATTCCTTGGCGATGGCGAAGCCGACCATCACGGCCGACGAAGCGCATCCGGTGAATGCGAGCAGCAGCACCAGCAGGGTCAGGGGCAGCTGCGGCAACAGCAGCGCGCAGCCCCATCCCGCGGCGGCGAGCACTGCGCCCAGCACATACAGCGGCTTGCGCCGGCGCATACGATCGGAGAGCGCGCCCACGAACGGGCCCGCCACCGCCCAGCAGACGAGCACCAGCGAGGTGACCAGGGAGGCCTGCGAGGTGCTGAGCCGGTAGTGCGTGCTCAGAAACGGCACGCCCCACAGGCCGCCGAAGGTCAGGGCCGGCCCCGACACTGCGCCCGAGATCAGGAACACCAGCCAGACATTGCGCGTGGCGAGGGCCTGCCGGATGCCCTGCAGGACCGGCGTGTGCCGCGCCGGCGCGCTCGGTGCATAGCTGGCGTAACCGCGCTCGGCCGGGTCGTCGCGCACCGCCAGCCAGATTGCCACGGCCAGCAGCCCGGTCACCGCTGCGGCGACGCTCATCACATTGCGCCAACCGAAGGCGTCAACCAGCAGGCGCAGCGGCACGCCGGCCGAAACTGCGCCAAGAACGCCGCAGGCCAGAGCGAGGCCGGCTATCATGGCAAAGCGCGTGGGCGCGAACCAGTTACCCGCGAGCTTGAGCATGGAGACGAACGCAACGCCGACCGAGCCGCCGATCAGCAGGCGCCCCAGGCCCGCCGCGGCATAGTCGGTCGCAAGCGCAAACATCAGCGTTCCAGCCGCAGCGATTGCGGCGCCGGCGGTGAGTACCCGCCGCGGCCCCCAGCGGTCGGCGAGCACGCCCGCGGGAATCTGGATCGCTACATAGCTGTAGTAGTAAAAGGCGGCGAGATTGCCCAGTGCTGCCGCACCGATGCTGAACTCGCTCATCAGCTCGCGCGTGATGACGGCTGGGGCAACGCGCTGGTAGAAACCGATCAGATAGAACGCCGCGCCCAGTCCCCACATGGCAAATGCAAGGCGCAGCGGGGGATAGGCGCGCTCAGCTGAGGTCACGGCAAGCGCTCATGCAGACCTCGGGGCCCGACCCGGCGCGCAGCCGGGCGATCCGCCGTCGGGTCAGCACTGTTCCCAGGGCAGTCCGTCGCGGCGCCAGCCGGTAGTGGAGTTGCGCTGGTGATGCTCGTTCAGTTCACCCTCGAAGCCGTGCAATACGTTGTACACCTGGGTGAAACCGGCTTTCTCCAGCGCCGCGCCCGCATCGAGCGAACGATTGCCGCTGCGACAGATCAGCACCAGCGGACGATCCACGCTCGCGGCCTTCTTTACGTGGCCGACGAAATGCGGGTTGATCTCCCAGTCCGGACCGTCATTCCAGGGAATCATGATCGCGCCGGTCGGGTGGCCGACGAACAGGAATTCCATTTCGCTGCGGCAGTCGATGAATACCGCGCTGGGATTCTGGTGCAGGAATTCGTAGGCTTCCTTTGGTGTCAGGTGCTGCATGGCATTGGGCTTCGCCGCGGAAAAGCGGCTAGTATAAAGCCTCCGTGCGGCCGCGGCGAATGCGGGCCGCGCGGATGGACAAGGGGGGACTGGCGCGCTAAAATGCGCCATTGCGCCGATTTGACGTCAGATTGCGGGCGCCGCGCCGGTCCAGTCCGGGCGAAAAACAAATACTGCTAAAGCGAGGGAACCCGTACCCGGCTGGCAGGACGGGTTTTTTTTTGGGCGCCTTGCCTGGCGCGGCGGTTCCGAAATCGGCAAGACCGCCTCTGGTTTTGGGGAGGATGAGGGGCCGGGGAAGGGATGGCCCGTTCATTTCGCGTCCTGATCCCTTCATTTCGCAACAGACGGAACATGAACAAAGCCGCACAACTCGAACGCCTGCTCGGCGAGCGCATCCTGATTCTCGATGGCGCCATGGGCACCATGATCCAGAGCTACAAGCTGGTGGAGGCGGACTATCGCGGCGAGCGCTTTGCCGCATTCGGACGCGATCTGCGCGGTAACAACGACCTGCTGTCGCTGACCCGCCCGGGCGTCATTCGCGAGATCCACGACGCCTATCTGGAGGCGGGCGCCGACATCATTTCCACCAACACCTTCAACGCCAACGCGCCGTCGATGGCCGACTATGGCCTGGAGGATCTGGTGTACGAGATCAACAGCGCGGCGGCGCACATCGCGCGCGCGGCCGTCGATGCCTGCATGCACGGCGCGCCCGGACGGCAATGCTTTGTCGCCGGGGTACTCGGCCCGACGACCAAGACCGCTTCGATTTCCCCGGACGTCAACGACCCGGGTTTTCGCAATATCGACTTCGACACCCTGGTCGCGGCCTACGGCGAGTCGCTGCGCGGCCTGCTCGACGGCGGCGTCGACCTAATCCTGGTCGAGACCATATTCGATACGCTCAACGCCAAGGCGGCGCTGTTCGCCATCGACTGCGCGTTCGAGGCGCGCGCGCGGCGCTGGCCGATTATCGTCTCCGGCACCATCACCGACGCCTCCGGGCGCACCCTCACCGGGCAGACGCCGGAGGCATTCTGGAATTCGGTGCGCCATGCGCGCCCGCTCGCGGTGGGCCTGAACTGCGCGCTCGGCGCGAAGCTGATGCGGCCCTATATCGAGGAGTTGTCCGGCGTCGCCGACACCTATCTCAGCTGTTATCCCAACGCGGGGCTGCCCAATCCGCTGTCGGAAACCGGTTACGACGAGACTCCTGACTATACCTCCGGCCAGCTGCAGGAATTCGCCCAGAGCGGCTTTCTCAATATCGTCGGCGGCTGCTGCGGCACCACGCCGGCGCACATCAGGGCGATCGCGCGCGCGGTCAGGGAGCTGCCGCCGCGGACCGTGCCGCAGATCGAAAAGAAACTGCGCCTGTCGGGCCTGGAGCCGCTCAACATCGGCGACGACTCGCTGTTCGTCAACGTGGGCGAGCGCACCAATGTCACCGGCTCCAAAGCCTTCGCCCGGCTGATCCTCGCGGGCGACTACACGGCGGCGCTGGCGGTCGCGCGCCAGCAGGTCGAGAGCGGCGCGCAGATGGTGGATGTGAACATGGACGAGGCCATGCTCGACTCGCACAAGGCCATGGTCACTTTCCTGAATCTGATCGCCTCGGAGCCCGATATCTCGCGCGTGCCGCTGATGCTCGATTCGTCCAAGTGGTCGGTGATCGAAGCAGGCCTCAAATGCGTGCAGGGCAAGGCGGTGGTGAATTCGATCTCGCTCAAGGAAGGCAAGGACGAGTTCGTGCGCCAGGCGAAGCTCGCGCGCCGCTACGGTGCGGCAGTGATCGTCATGGCCTTCGACGAACAGGGCCAGGCCGACAGCCTCGAGCGGCGCGAGACCATCTGCCGGCGCTGCTACGACATCCTTGCCGGCGAAGTCGGCTTTCCGGCCGAAGACATCATATTCGACCCGAACATTTTCGCCATCGCCACCGGCATCGAGGAGCACAGCAACTACGCGCTCGATTACATCGAGGTGACGCGCTGGATCCGCGCCAAGCTGCCGTACGCGCGCGTATCGGGCGGCGTATCCAACGTCTCCTTCTCCTTTCGCGGCAACGATCCGGTGCGCGAGGCGATTCACACCGCGTTTCTCTACCATGCGATCAAGGCGGGGATGTCCATGGGCATCGTCAACGCCGGCCAGCTCGGCGTGTACGCGGAGATACCCAAGGATTTGCTCGAGCGCGTCGAAGACATCATCCTCAACCGCAGGCCGGACGCGGCCGAGCGCATGGTCGCGTTCGCCAATACCGTCAAGGGCGGCGGCAAGGTGCAGATCGAGGACCTGGCTTGGCGCAAGGACAACGTCGAGGCGCGCCTGTCGCACGCGCTGGTCAAAGGCATTACCGACTGGATCGTCGAGGACACCGAGGAGGCGCGGGTGCAGGCCGAGCGCAGCGGCGGGCGCCCGATCCATGTGATCGAGGGGCCGCTGATGGACGGCATGAACGTGGTCGGCGACCTGTTCGGCGCCGGCAAGATGTTCCTGCCGCAGGTGGTGAAGTCGGCGCGGGTTATGAAGCAGGCGGTGGCGCACCTGATCCCTTACATCGAGGCCGAAAAAAAGAAACTCGCGCTCGAATCCGGTGAAGCGGCGAAGCCCAAGGGTAAGATCGTGGTGGCCACGGTCAAGGGCGATGTGCACGACATCGGCAAGAACATCGTCGGCGTGGTGCTCC
>JAAOZY010000204.1 GCA_012274205.1 Betaproteobacteria bacterium | reverse complement strand
GGACTTCAGCGGATTTGCGGAAATGTAATCGCAGGTATCGGCCACCAGTTTTTTCTGCGTGGTATTTAGCGTTTCACCTTGTTCGGCCAGCCAACCGGCCGTCGGCGCGGCGACGCCCGCCGCCTTGTCCACCGCTTGGTGGGCCATTGCGGCAACCCGGTCGATCGCAGGCTTGGCCGTGCGTGCCGCCGCGTCTGCTGCCCCGGCAATCGAATTGACAGCGGAGTGGGCGCTCGAGGATGCCTTGCTTAAGATTTCTTCGGTGGTATTCGATATTGCGGAAGTCGGGAAGTTGTTGCCGCGCGTGTTGGTTTCCATGTGGTTCTCCTAGGATCAATATAAACGGAAGAAAAAGGCCTGCAGTGGTGACAATTAGCGTTCAGGGGCGAAAGCTACTTCGACTTTTTGCCTAGTCGCCTGACATTTCCGCTGACGCGGGCGTGCACAGGTTTTAGCGCGCGCCGCGCGAGCTGGGCCGTGGAGCCGGAGAGCTTTGACGCCGCAATGATGGAACCAGCCATCGTATCGCGCGCAAGCTTCGATTGGCGCTCGACGGACTCTGCGGCGCTGCGGCTCGCGGCGATCGACATCAGCGAAGCCGACGCCGACAGTATCTGTTTGAACGCGAGCGCGGCGAACTGCTGGTTTTGCATCAATATGCGTGCGCCGACGGCGTGCGCCGATTCCATCGCGGCTGCGCCTTTTTCTTGCCCCATCAAGGCGAACTCGCGCTGGTCGCGCGGACCTGGTAGCGAACCGGCGAGCGCGATGCGTTTCGTTCGGAGGCCGATGACTTGCGCCGAAGCGATTGCCATTTCGCCGGTTTTCCACGCCAGCCGGCTCCACATCAAGAAGGGATTCAAAAACAAGTTCAGCGCTGCGCTTGAATTCACTGTGTTTTCTAGTTAAAAAGCAAATAGATAATTACCAGCACGATTACCGGTACACCCAAAATCCAACCCAGAAAATATTTTCCCATGATCGATCCTCTAGCGCAGCCCGAGAAACGACAGGATTGCGAGAGTGATAGGGATTGCGCCAACGATGTAGACGATGCTGTTCATGATGATTCCCTTCGCGTAGGTTAAAGAATCAAATCGCGTGCTGAAGCCATTCACTGCCCATCAGTCGACACCTTACCGAACCTGGCCAGCACGTTCTGTACGATAGGACGCATATGACCGAATAGTTCTAGTCGACGAGGGACATATCGCTAGCGCAGCCCGCGTGCGGGCGCTTGTAACCGACCGCGCCGGAACGGGAGTGATCGGTGCGGCAGCAATAACAGGAAAAAGCCCCCGGACTTGCGGGGGCTTGTTTGCACGGGTAGACGCCGCCCGGACGCAAGGATTGCTTTCCCTCCTTGCCTGCCGATCTGGCCCCGCTTGCCCGAAACGGGGCGCTATTCCCAATAGGGCGAACGCTGGTAGTACTTGTACACGTCGCGGTTCCACTTTTCATCGGACATCGCAGGCCAATGATCCGCGTCGAATCCAGGCGCTGCCTCCAATCGCTCTTTGGAAACATCGAGGACGTACTCGTTCTTCTCCGAGTCGTAAACCAAGGCGCTGAACGGAATTGCGAACAGCTTTTCTCCCATGCTGAGAAAGCCGCCAAACGATACGACGGCATAGGCGACCTTGCCGGTACGTGGGTCGATGACAACTTCCTTGACGTCGCCGAGATTGTCGCCTTTGGGGTTGACCACGTCCGTACCGATCATGCTCGATGCCTTTACCGGCGAATTTGAAAACGCTTGCAGTTGAGTCATTGTAATTCTCCTGTCGCACAATAATTGGGGATAGGAAGTCAGCGCTGCAGGTGTCCGAACGCGGAACAACGGACAACCACAAACGATGAATTCCTGCGCACAGATTAGTCAAGAGATCGGGCAAGTACGGTGCGACAACGCACATAGAGATCACAAATAAAATCGCCTGCGCAGCGCTGGCGCTTTCTTGCCTCCATCCGGCAACCGCGGTGGACGCTTGCGCCAGCGCGGCAATGGCTTCAGCCGTGACCTGAACTGAGAGCGCATTTCAAAACGAGGGGAAACATCCCCGCGTGCTCCCCTAAGTTGGAGGCCATTTCGATAATTCTGAGGGCCCCTAAGTAAAGGCCCGCCGTTACAGGAGTAAGACACCGCTGCCGCGCGCGACTCTGTACGCTGGCGCACAGACCGCACTCAGAGGACGGGCGATGATTTTATCGTTGCCGATTGCTGGCGACTTCGACATATGGGGGACCACCATGCGTATTGCCACTGTCCTGATCGCCGCGATGCTTTCCGCGCCGGTGTTTGCGAAACTGCCGCCCCCGACCGACGCTGACAAGGCGAAGGCCGGCGAAGCCGCCGCAAAGGCTGCCTGGGCCGACAAGGTCGGCCTGTACCAACTCTGCCTCGCCATGGACCGGACGGCGGACGCGTATCGCAAGAACACGAAGGCGGCCGGAAAGCCTGTTCCAGTCCCGAGCGCGACCGCTGCCTGCGCCAACCCCGGTGCCTATGTGTCGCCGGTCGAAGCGCTGGCTCAGAAGCCGCTCGAAGCCGCGGGTTCGCACTCGCCGCCTGGAATGGCGGTCTCGCCGCCAAGCACCAAGGCGACGGCCGCCGAAATCGCGGGCGGCCCG
>JAAOZY010000203.1 GCA_012274205.1 Betaproteobacteria bacterium | reverse complement strand
CGCGCCCTGAACCTCGGCTTTCTCCGCCTTCCACACTTCTTCCAGGTCGGCGTACTCGCGCCCCAGTTTCTTGATTTCGGCCTCGATCAGCGCCATGCGCTTTTTCGACGCTTCGTCTTTTTCCTTCTTCACCGCTTCGCGCTCGATTTTGAGCTGGATCAGGCGCCGGTCGAGCTTGTCCATGACCTCGGGCTTGGAGTCGATTTCCATCTTGATGCGCGAGGCCGCCTCGTCGATCAGATCGATCGCCTTGTCCGGCAGGAAGCGGTCGGTAATATAGCGGTGCGACAGCTCGGCCGCGGCGACGATCGCCGGGTCGGTGATGTCCACGCCGTGGTGCACCTCGTATTTCTCCTGCAGCCCGCGCAGGATGGCGATGGTGTCCTCCACCGTGGGCTCGCCCACGATCACTTTCTGGAAACGGCGCTCCAGCGCCGCATCCTTCTCCACGTATTTGCGGTATTCGTCCAGCGTGGTGGCGCCGACGCAGTGCAGCTCGCCGCGCGCGAGCGCCGGCTTGAGCATATTGCCCGCATCCATGGAACCTTCAGTCTTGCCCGCGCCGACCATGGTGTGCAGCTCGTCGATGAACACGATGGTCTGCCCTTCGTCCTGCGCCAGCTCCTTCAGCACGGACTTCAGGCGCTCCTCGAATTCGCCGCGGTACTTGGTGCCGGCGAGCAGCGCCGCCATGTCGAGCGAGAGCACGCGCTTGCCCTTCAGGGTTTCCGGCACTTCGCCGTTGACGATACGCTGCGCCAGGCCCTCGACGATGGCGGTCTTGCCCACGCCCGGCTCGCCGATCAGCACCGGGTTGTTCTTGGTACGCCGCTGCAGGATCTGGATCACGCGGCGGATTTCGTCGTCGCGCCCGATCACCGGGTCGAGCTTGCCCGAACGCGCGCGCTCGGTCAGGTCCATGGTGTATTTCTTCAGCGCCTCGCGGCTGCCCTCGGCTTCCGCATCGGACACTTTTTCCGTGCCGCGCAGGCTGCTCACCGCCTGTTCCAGCGCTTTCTTGCTGCCGCCCGCCTCCTTCAGCAGGCGGCCGGCCTCGCCCTTGTCTTCGCCCAGCGCGAGTACGAACATTTCCGAGGCGATGAACTGGTCGCCGCGCTTCTGCGCTTCCTTGTCGGTGATGTTGAGCAGATTGGTCAGTTCGCGCGAGATCGACACCTCGCCACCGGTGCCTTCGACCTTGGGCAGGCGGCCGATCGCGGTTTTGAGCGCGTCGCGCAGCCGCGCCAGGTTGACGCCGGCGCGCGACAGCAGCGAACCGGTGCCGCCGTCGTCCTGCGCGATCAGCGCGGACAGGACATGCACCGGCTCGATGTACGGGTTGTCGCTGCCCACAGCCAGGCTCTGCGCATCGGCGAGCGCCTGCTGGAACTTGGTGGTGAGTTTGTCTAAGCGCATGGAATACTCCCTGGATTCATTGCCTTCCAGATGCGGCCAAACAGCGGATTTTCAAGCGGCGCGCAGATTCCTGTTTGCGATTCGCCGAGCCGGTTGTCGCAAGAGTAATAGTGGGGATCTCCACCGTTGGTGACCAACTACCGCTGCAAAACCCACGCCTTGATATCATAAGCGTAAGCCCACACTTGGCTCGGCAACGATCCGATGCGGATTTCAATTTTCACCGGCTGCAGATCGCTGATGTGGGAGGCCGCAAGGCGGCGGGCATGTTCGAGCGAATAGGCCCGTATTTCCGGCTTTTCGCCGATGTGAAGCGTGCAACCTGTAATCAACGGCATATCTAAACCCTCCGCCGCACCCGAGCCGACTCAGTCCGAATCGCGGGCCATCACCCGCTCGAGGCCGGCACTGTCCAGGATGCGGATGTATTTCTGCTGCACACCGATGAGTCCTTCCTGCTGGAACCTGGAGAAGATGCGGCTGACGGTCTCCAGTTTTTGGCCGAGATAGCTGCCTATCTCCTCGCGCGTCATGCGCAGGTGGAATTCCGACGACGAATAGCCGCTCGCCGCAAAACGCCGCGATAAATTGAGCAGGAACATCGCCAGACGCTCCTCGGCGTTCATGCTACCCAAGAGAAACATAACCCCGCGCTCGCGCACGATTTCACGGCTCATTGCCCTGTGGAACTCGCGCTGCAGACTGGGGATCTCGTGCGCCAATTCCTGCAACCCGGCAAAGGGAATGGCGCACACGTCGCTGTCCTCCAGCGCGACGGTATTGCAGATGTGGTGCTCCTGCCCGATGCCGTCCAGGCCAAGGACGTCGCCCGTCATGGAGAACCTGGTCACTTGGTCGCGGCCATTATCACGCAGTCCCGAGGACTTGAAGAAGCCGCTGCGCACCGCATATAGCGAGGTGAAGCGATCGCCCATGCGGTACAGACTTTGACCTCGACGCACACGCGAGCAATTGAACGCCAATTGGTCAGCGATATCCAGTTCGGAGCGGTTCAGGCCGCAACAGGGCTGGCATAGCTCGCGCAGGTTGCAGCTCGCACATTTGGTTTTGCGTGGCGCGACCTTGTCCGGCCGGGAGACAGCCGTGAAACTGATCGGCGCGCGGCGCCGGAAATGGACAGTCCGCACTGAGGTGCTGGTCGTCATATCGCTCACTCGCCGGTTGGTAGCCGAAGTCGGCGCTACCTGCTGTGCATCGCGCAATCGCGTAACTGCAATTGCCCCCGCATGGAGACTTCCGCGGTACACGAAGCTGCAAAGGGTAGAGCAGGCAAATTGCGGCGTATGTACGACAACGCACATAGCCCGGAAAACTCGAGGAAGAAATTTGAACCAGGGGAAACCAGGGCCTGGGTTCGGACAACTAGCCCGGGAATACAGATGCGCCAGGGAACCGCAAGGCGGTGCCGCCGTCCTCCTGCGCGATCAGGGCGGACAGGACATGTACCGGCTCGATGTACGGGTTGTCGCTGCCCACGGCCAGGCTCTGCGCATCGGCGAGCGCCTGCTGGAACTTGGTGGTGAGTTTGTCTAAGCGCATGGAATACTCCCTGGATTCATTACCTTCCAGATGCGGCCAAACAGCGGATTTTCAGGGCGCCCGGGGCGCCAGAGGCGGCGATTGCGACTAGCGCAGGCCGCTGCGGAAAATGTCCTGGAAGATCGCGTACATCACCCGGGACTTTTCCCAGAACGAGGTCTTGATGGAATTGAATCTCGAGCCGCCACCGCTATTTTCGTCGGCCAGGAACTTGATCAGGCCATCGACGCCGCCCTGGCGGACCTTTTCGGCAAAGATGTCGCGATAGGTGCTGACCAGGCACACGTCGGCGAACTTGACGTTGTAGATGCGCCATCCGGCCGGCGTCCTGATCATGTCGTAGTCCAGGTTTGCCTTGTCCTTGCCCGCCTGCTTCACCTCGGACCTGACCGTGACCTCGCCGCCCAGCGCCACCGCGCGCAGCGGCTTGAACTCCACGCGTTCGCCGCTGTAGCGTGCCAGGGCGCCTGAATAGGTCCGCACCAGCATGCCGCGGAACTCTTCGGTGATCGCCTGCTGCTGCGCCGGCGTGGCCAGCTGCCAGTTGCGCGCCGTGGCCAGCCGCGCCATGCGCTGAAAATCAAACAGGGGCAGGATGCGCGCCTCGACCAAAGCCTCGATTTTTGCCGCGTCGGACGACTGCAGCGCCGGGTACTGGCGAATTTCGCCGATGATCTGGTCGGCGACGCTCTGCAGCAGCACATCCGGCGCCGCGGCCTGCGCCTGTGCGGCCGGGCATAGGAAGGCCAGCCCCAGCAGCGAAAATATCGCGCAAATTACGCACCGTCCGGCTTTGAACCAGGGCCACATGACCCTACAGTGCACGCCATCGCGCCGGCCGTCAACCCGACGCACTTGCACGAGCCGCAGTTTTGCGCGGTCTATTGACTTATGTCAAAAAAGACGCACCCGTGGCGAGACCGGACAAGGCAAGGAAGATCAATGTCTTCGGGCGCGCCGCCCCGTAGAACCAGTCGTTTGCGGATGGCATGATGGCGCGCCTCGTTTAATCGGCGCCTCGGCCGGCCTCTCAGGCGCCGTTGAGCGTGCCGAATTCGGCGGCGGCTTTGGCGTAGAAAATATGGATCTTCTCGTCCTTCACCAGTTCGAGCAGCCGCTGCGCCTCCTCTTCCGAGATCATGAATTCGACTTCCACAGTCAGGTCACCCGCGAGCTCGTAGAAGTGCTGCTCGTGCAGCACGCCATGCCGCCCGTATCCGGCGATCGCGCGGAACGCCGAACCGCCGTGGATGCCCATCTTCTTCGCCTGTTCGAGCAGCCACTCGTACATGAGCAGATGATGGTGCTTGCGGTTCTCATGCATATAGAAGCGAAGATAAGTGCCGTTCATGCGATCCCCCTGTAGGCAAGCCGTACCACGTTCAGACCGGCGACCGTCATGAGCACGGAGCCGGTCACATGAATACCGATGATCGCCGCCACCCAGCCGTACTGCTCGCGCAGCAGCAGCGTCACAGTCTCGGCGGAAAAAGTGGAGAAAGTGGTCAGTCCGCCGAGGAATCCCGTCATCAACAGCAAGCGCAGTTCGACCGGCATCGCCTCGTATTGCGCGACGAAGCCCATCGCGAGTCCCATGATGAAGCCGCCGATGAGATTGGCCGCGAGCGTACCCAGCGGCAGGGTCGGAAAGATAGGATTGAGCAGTATGCCGAGCCACCAGCGCAACCAGGCGCCCACGGCCGCGCCTGCGCCAACAGCGATAAATCCGGTAAGAGACACTTGTATCCCCTATTCTTGTTGAACACTGCGGGAGGACAAGCGGTGCGGCGGGCTAAAAGAGTGCGCCTACGCAGCCGCCAACGCTCCAGCGGTCAGGTAGGCAGGGAGTGTGTCTACCGTGATCACCGCCCATCCGCCGAAGCGGAAGGCGAGGAGCGGAACCATCATCAGCACGACGAGCGCGGCGGCTTTTGTTGCCTTCATCGATCGGCCTCCAGTTGGTGG
>JAAOZY010000202.1 GCA_012274205.1 Betaproteobacteria bacterium | reverse complement strand
TCATCTCCGCGGCCAGCGCAGTGAGGTGCGCCGCCGACAGCGCGCCGTAACGATCCTGAATGCGGTGCAGGTGCTCGATCAGCAGCTCGCGCCGGCGCGGCGCAGCGCCAAGCAGCGCGCACACTTCGCCCAGCGCCTTCGGATCAGCGATGCGACCCTTGAGCGCGCTGCGCGGATTGATCTGGCGAACAGGGATAACCGAATGCAGATTCATTCAAGCCTTTCCATTGCCGGGAAAAGAGATCCCCATCGAATTGACCCATATCGATGGCTTGACTAGACCATCCTCGCCGATCAAGGAGGTTGCCAAATGAAACGGATCCGCCCAAGCCGTCCGATGTTTCGTTCACAACGAAACATCCGCGCACTTCGATATGCCGGCTAAGCTGGGAAAAGCAAATATGGTGCCAGAGCAGGAACCAAGGAGAGGTGTGTGCGCCGCGCCAAGCGCATGGACCAGGCCACCCGTTCGGCAAGGCGCCGGGCAGCCGGATGCGGCGCTAATTCCGGTTTCTAGAGCTCATTTCAAAACGAGGGGATAGCTCCCCTCGTGCTCCCCTAATTCGGGGCCATTTCGGTAATTCTGAAATGGCCTCTTAGTCAGAGTCTCGCGAGACGCCTTCTGACCAGGCGCAATCTTCGCAAAACTCCAGTCCCGGGCAGCGACCCTGCCTGCGTGCAAGGCATTCGCCGCGCTTCCCGCGGCCGACGCTGAAATGCCCCAGCCAGTTGGCCATGGCGGCGGTACCGAATCGTGGCGCGACCGGAGTGGCCCAGCCTACGAGGCGTTTGAATGTGGTCAGCATGACGTTCCTCCCTTGTTTGGGTGCGAATTCGATTTCCTTCTGTAGCATTTTTACCGCCTTTGGCCGCACATATTCTTGATCTAGATCAGAAAATCCGCTTATCTTTAAGGAGTTGTTTGGACACGCGCGCTCACACCCCCCCTCAAACCCCTTGGAAATCGAGGCAGGGTGAAGCGGGAAATCCGTTTACACACCGGCGTACGCTCAGGGAGGCGGGCCGCGCTCAATAATGCGGCGGGATCTCGTTTCCCGGGGATGCAGCCTCGGGCGGCGCCGTTTCCTGCAGCTGCAGGCGCAGCGCGCGTATGTCCTGCTGCAGCTGGTCTATCTGCTGCTGCTGGCGGTAGACGGTGCGGTTGAGCGCATCGAGCAGGTCTTCGGCGAGGCTGATCTTGGCTTCGAGTTCGTTCAGTCTGGATTCCATCATTCGCCTTGTGTCGACTACTACAGCAGCACCCCGACGGTGGCGCCGGTGAGGCAGGTGGCGAGCGTGCCCGCGACGATGCTCCTGCCGCCCAGCGCGACGATTTCCTCACGCCGCTCCGGCGCCATCGAGCCCAGCCCGCCGATCAGTATGCCCAGGCTGCCGAAATTGGCGAAGCCGCACAGCGCATAGGTCAGCAGCAGGCGGCTGCGCGGACTGAGGGCGGCGTCGCTCGTGCGGGCGAGGTCGATATAGGCCACGAGTTCATTCAGTACGGTTTTGGTCCCCATCAGGGCGCCGGCCGTCTGCGCTTCCGACCAGGGAATGCCCACCAGCCACACCACCGGCGCCATGATCCATCCAAGAATGCCCTGCAGCGTGAGCGCCGCGCCGCCCACCCGCGGCAGCAGGCCGAGCATCAGGTTCGCCAGATGCACCAGCGCCACCATGACCAGCAGCATCGCCACCACGTTGATGAGCAGTTGCACCCCTTCCACGGTGCCCTGGGTCAGCGCGTCCATGCTGCCGCGCGCGGCGCGCGGCGGAACCAGCTCGCCCGCGGTCATCGCGCCCTCGGGCGGCACCATCAGCACGCTCACCACGATGGCCGCCGGCGCACTGACTATGGATGCGATCAGGATGTGTCCCATCGCGTCGGGCACCACCGGGTTGAGGATGCTCGCATACAGCACCATCACAGTGCCGGCGATGCCAGCCATGCCGCAACTCATGGTGATGAACAGCTCGCAGCGGCTCATCTGCGCCAGATACGGCCGCACCAGCAGCGGCGCTTCCACCATGCCGACGAACACGTTTGCCGCCGCGCCCAGACCCACCGCGCCGCCGATGCCCATGGTCTTCTCCAGCAATTTCGAGAACGCCTTGACCACCACCGGCAGGACGCGCCAGTAGAACAGCAGCGAGGACAGCGCGCTCACCACCAGTATCAGCGGCAGCGCGCGAAACGCGAACACGAAGCTCGCCTCGGGATGGGCAATGGCAAACGGCGCCGCCCCGCCGCCCAGGTAGCCGAATACGAATGCGGTGCCGCCCTGGGTCGCCCTCTCGATCGCACTCACCGCGTCATTGAGCGCCATGAAGACGTGCTTGAACAGCGGCACTTTCAGGAACAATCCCGCCAGCAGGAACTGCAGCGCCACCCCTGCAAGGACCGTGCGCCAGGGCGGATTACGCCGCTTTTCGCTCAGCGCCCAGGCGATGAGCAGCAACACGCAGAAACCGAGCAGACTTTGCAGTGCTGGAGCCATCGCGTTTCCCGTCGAGATCGCGTTTGGACTGCTGCGAAGCGCACCCGGCGCGCAGGCTTGCGCGCCCGGCGCCGCGCAATTCTTATCCCTCGTGCAGGTCGAGTTCGGCGCGGAACTCCGTTTCGACGCGCTTGAGCTTGAATCCGGCCTTGCGCGACACGTGCTGCATGGCGACGTTGTCAGACAGGATCGAGGCGACGATGCGCTGCAGTTTTTCGTCGCGCCCGATCTGCACCAGCCGCCGCAGCAGTTCGAGGCCGAACCCGTGGCCCTGCCAGACGTCGCTCACCAGGATCGCGAACTCGGCTTCCGCCGTCTGGTGCACCTTGCTCAGGCGCCCGATCGCGAGGATGCTGCGCTCGCCCGTCTTCGGGTCCTTGCGCTCGACCACCAGCGCCATTTCGCGGTCGTAGTCGATGAAGCACAGCCGCGTCAGGCGCTCGTGCGCGACGCGCTGGTTGTACTGGATGAAATGGAAGTAGCGCATGTACACGCTTTCCTCCGACAGCGTGGTGTGGAACTGCACCATCAGCGGCTCGTCCTCCGGCCGTATCGGACGGATGGTGACCGCCAGGCCGGCCTTCGAGGCCCATTCCGAGGCGTACCGCGCCGGATAGGGGCGGATCGCGAGCTTGGGCAATTGCGCTTCGGCGACCTCGGGTCCGTGCAGCACGATGCGCGCATCGAGCGCGACGATCCCGGCGGCGCCGGGCCCGGCGAGCAGCGGGTTGATGTCGATCTCCTTGATCCAGCGCTGCTCCACCACCAGCTGGCTGAACTGCACCATCACGCGCGCAAGCGCATCCAGGTCCACCGGCTCACGGCCGCGCACGCCGAGCAGGGCCTTGTGGATGATGGTCTGCTCCATCATGCGCCGTGCCAGCGTGGTATTGAGCGGCGGCAGCGACAGTGCGCGGTCGCGGAACACCTCGACCAGCTGTCCGCCCGCGCCGAACAGCAGCACCGGTCCGAATTGCGCGTCGATGCTGCTGCCGACGATCAGCTCGTAGCCCTCGCGCTTCACCATCGGCTGTACCGTTACGCCGAGAAAGCCCTTCTTCCCCCCCGCCGCCAGCGCGCCGGACTTGACAGCGCGCCAGGCGCGCCGCACCGCCTCGGCATCGGCGAGATCGAGCTGCACACCGCCGACATCGGTCTTGTGCGTGATGGTGTGCGAATGCAGTTTGAGCACCACCGGATAGCCGGTCGCATCCGCGCATTGCACCGCCTCGTCTTCGCTCGCCGCGACGCGCGTGGGCACGGTCGGGATGCCGTAGGCTGCGAGTACCTGCTTCGACTCGAACTCCGACAGCAGCGTGCGCCCGCCTGCGCGCGCATCCTCGAGCAGCTTGCGCACGCGTGCGCTCTCCGGCGCGGTTTGCGCCGCCGGTGCGACCAGCGTCGGCGTTTCGTACAGCCCGCGCAGGTTGTAGGCATAGCGCCACATCAGGGTGAAGATGCGCGCCGCGGTGTCGGGATAGCCGAAGGTCGGAATGTTCGCCTCGTTCAGGACCGCTTCGCCGGCGGTCACGTCCTTGCCGCCCATCCAGCTCGCCAGCAAGGGCTTGCCGCGGGTCACCGCGAACGCGGAAAGGCGCCGCGCCGTTTCGGTGGGATCGGTCATCGCCTGCGGTGTGAGCGCGACCAGCAGTCCATCGCTGTTCACATCCTTGGTCGCAATCTCCAGGGCCTGCGCATAGCGCTCCGGATCAGCGTCCCCGAGGATGTCGATCGGATTGCCGTGGCTCCAGTGCGACGGCAGCACCTTGTCCAGCGCGGCTATCGTTTCCGCCGACAACTCCGCCAGTTCGCCGCCCAGCGCGATCAGGGTATCGGTGGCGAGCACGCCCGGGCCGCCGGCATTGGTGACGATGGTGAGGCGGGGTCCCGAGGGGCGCGGCTGCTTCGCCAGCACCTCGGCCATGTAGAACAGATCGGATATCGAATTCACACGCAGCACGCCGCAGCGGCGGAACACCGCGTCGAGCACGTCGTCGCTGCCGGCAAGCGCGCCGGTATGCGAGGCCGCGGCCTTCGCCGCCTGCGCGGTGCGCCCGGCCTTGATCACGATGATCGGCTTGGTCAGCGCGACTTCGCGGGCGGCGGAGATGAACGAACGCGCGTCGCCTATGGACTCCATGTAAATCATGATGCTGTGCGTGTGCGGATCGTCGCCGAGGAAGTTGATCAGGTCGCCCCAGTCGACATCGAGCATCGAACCGACCGATACGCAGGCGGAAAAGCCGACGTTTTCGCGGAAGCTCCAGTCGAGTACCGCGGTCAGCAGCGCGCCGCTCTGGCTGATAAAGCCGACCGAGCCGGGTCGCGCCATGGCGCTCGCAAAAGTCGCGTTCAGGTGCGTCCTGGGGCGCATCACGCCGAGACAATTCGGGCCGATGAGTCGCATCTTGCCGCGCGCGGTCTCGGCGATTCGCCGCTCGAGCTCGACCCCCGCTGCGCCAGCCTCCTTGAATCCGGCCGAGATGATGATGGCACCTTTCACGCCAGCCGCGATGCATTCCTCGATGATGCCAGGCACCGTCGGCGCGGGCGTGACGATCACCGCCAGGTCGACCGTCTCGGGCACGCTGCCTATGCTCGGATAGGCCTTGATTCCCAGGACCTGCTTGTGGCGCGTGTTGACCGGGTAGACCGCGCCGCCGAAGGGATTGCTGACCAGATTCCACAGCACGGTGCGCCCGACCCTGCCCTCTTGTTCGGTCGCGCCGATCACGGCGACGCTCTTGGGCGCGAAGATTGCGCGCAGCGCATCGCGCTCGAAGCCCAGTACGTCGAGGGCGCGATCCGCCACATCGCCCGGCTTCGCCGTGGCGGAGGCGCCGGGCTTGTTCGTTGCCGTGCCCGGCTTGTTTGTTGCCGTGGCCAGCTTGTTTCTTGCCGTGGCCAGCTCGTTCTTCGCGGATTTTGGCTTGGACCTTGTGGATTTCAACTTGCTCTTCGCTTCTTTGTCGTTCACTTTGCGCTCCTGGTCAATGCCCGCGCCCTGGCGCGGGGTAAAGCGCCTCCTTTGTTTCAGGCCTTGCTCGCAGCCACGATGGCCCGGCGCAGCTCGTCGTAGTCGCGCGTCACCGGAAACTGCGGAAATTCCGCCGCCACCTTGTCAGGCGGACAAAACAGAATGCCCGCATGCGCTTCAGCCAGCATGCTGGTGTCGTTATAGGAATCACCCGCCGCAACGGTATGAAAATTGAGTTCCTTGAATGCCTTCACCGACGCGCGCTTCTGATCTTTCATGCGCAGCCGGTAGTCGCGCACGCGCCCGCCCGGCTCGACCACGAGTTCGTGGCAAAACAGCGTCGGATGGCCGAGCGCGCGCATCAGCGGCGCCGCGAACTGGTAATAGGTGTCGGACAGGATCACCACCTGGTATTCGCCGCGCAGCCAGTCGAGGAACGCGCGCGCACCCGCGAGCGGCGCCATGCCGGCAATCACCTTCTGGATGTCCGGCAGGCCGAGCCCGCGCGCTGCGAGTATCTCGATGCGCCCGCGCATGAGCTTGCCGTAGTCCGGCTCGTCGCGCGTCGTTCGCGCCAGTTCCGGGATGCCGGTGCGCGCGGAGAATTCGATCCAGATCTCGGGTATCAGCACGCCTTCCAAATCAAGACAGACGATCTGCAACGGAGGCTCCAGGAAGTGTGATGGTCAGAGTAGGCAGGATGGCGCGGATCGGGAGAAGGCTCCCGCAGGTTCAATTGTAATCCAGGCAGGGCCCGGGGCCCAAGTTTCCCGCCAGCGTGTTGCCCGCCGCCCCGGGCGCCGCCTCAGCTCGTCAGGCGCCGGTACACGTCCGCGGTCTTCAGGGGCAGCTGGCCGGCGTCGTCGATCAGCACCCAGCTCGCCGGGCCGTACATGTGCGGCAGGTAATCGCGCGCCTCCTCGTCGATGGTCACGCAGAACGGATGGATGCCCGAGCGGCGCGCCTCGATCAGCGCCTGGCGCGTGTCTTCGATGCCGTAGTCGCCGCGGTAGCCGTCGTGGAAATCGTCGGGTTTGCCGTCGGACAGCGTGAACAGGATGCGTGTCTTCGCCTCGACTGCGTTGAGGATGCCTGTGAGATGCCGGATCGCCACGCCCATGCGCGTGTAGTCGCGCGGCTCGACGCCGGCAATGCGGGCGCGCACCGCATCACCGTAGGGCTCGTCGAAAGTCTTGATGCGATAAATGTCGCAGCGCTTGCGCGTCCAGCCGGAGAAACCGTAGATGGCGTAGCGGTCGCCCAGCGCCTCGAGCGCCTCGCACAGGAGCACCAGCGCCTCGCGTTCGCAGGCGTTGATCCAGCCCTTGGTCGAACCGCTCATGTCGACCATGAACATGGCGGCGATGTTGCGCTCGCTGCGCCGGCGCTGCACGAACAGGCGCTCCGAGGGCTCGACGCCGCTTGCGCGGTCGGCGTAAGCCTCCACCGCGGCGTCGAAGTCGATGTCCTCGCCCTCGTGTTGGCGCCGCGCGAGCCTGTCCTCGCCGCGCAGCGCCTCGAAGCGGCGGCGCAGCTGCGCGATCTGCCCGGCGTAGCGCGCGCGCACTCCGGCGACGAAGCGCGCGTCGCCCGGCACTACGTCGGACTCGAACAGCACGCACCAGCCCTTGCGATAGTCGCGCCGGCGGAAATCCCATTCGTCATACAGCCTGCCGCCCGCGGCGCTCGATTCGGCGAGATCTCCCGCGCCATGGGTTTCGGCCGCGTCGGCGGCCGCGTAGGCGCCGGGGCCGGAAGCGAGCAGATATTCCTCCGGGATCTCGCCGAAATCCTGGATGATCGACCGCATCAGCTTTGCGACCTCCTCGGGCGGCGCAACCGCCTCGCCGTCGATCTGCAGCTCGAACTCCAGGGTTTCGAAGGACGCTTCCACATCCAGTTCGGGGTCGCCCGCCGCGGAATCGCCCCGCTCCGCCTGCGCGGCCAGGCGCAACTGTTCGAGTTCCGCATACAGCGCGCGCCGCTCCCTCGCAATGCGCTCGCCGCGCACCTCGGCCGCGCGCCCCGGATGCAGGCTGCCCATATAGGGGAAGGGCTCGGGCAGCGCAAGGGCGTAGTGCTCGCGCAGCAGCAGGACGCTGTCCGCGACCGAAGCGTCGGCGCGCGACAGGCGCGCGCAAGACGCGGCGAGCATCGGCGAATGCGCCGGACGGAGCCCGGAGAGCAACACGGCAAGGCCCGGAAAGGCCCGTCCAGCCTGGCTCTCCAGCCGGATCGCCTCGAGAAGATTGAGCCACGCCAGCGCGCGCCCGGGCAGCGCGTACCCCGCAAGTACGGGCGCGAGATCGAGATTGAAGCTGCCATAACGCGACTGCGCCCAATGGTGCACGGCGATCGCCTTGTACAAATTGAAGTTCTGCGCGCGCACCGGGTAGCGCGCGATGCGCTCGGGCAGGAAAATGGTTTCCGTGTCGGTCCAGGTGTCATCCGCCGCCTCGAGCGACAGCCGGCGCCCGGCGAGGCCGAGCAGAAACAGTTCGAGCACGCGCGTCACCTCGGTGAGCGCGACACCCTCCCCCGCGGCGTCGCTCGCACGTTTGAAGCCGGCCAGGTCTTTCAGCGCGGCGCAGGCCGGGTACAAGCCCTCCTTGTCGTAGGCGTCCAGCGCGCGCAGCAGCCATTTCTCCGTTCCGGACTGGCCGAACAGCGCCAGGGCCTGCGGCGCCTGCGCGGTGAACTGGTAACCCAGTTCAGCCGCGTTCTGCGCAGCGACCTCGGCCCAGGCGAGCACGAATTCCTGCTGCGCGCGCGACAGCGGCGCGACCCCCGCGGCCACCGCCGCAGCACTGCGCCGCGAAGACAGCGCCGCGCAGAGGACGTCGTCGAGCTTTTCCTCGAGCTCCAGTTGGGACAGCGGCGTGAGTTTGGTCAACGTGAGCGCCTAAGCATGCAGCGATCGCGGCGCGCTTCTAGAACACTGCGGAGGCTAGCTCATCGATCGCGGCGAGCATTTCGGGATCGTCGCTAAGCGCTAGCGAGATCGCCGCCGCGCAGGCCGCGCGCGGCGCCACGCCGCGCTGCATCAGCTGCGCCGCATGCACCAGCAGGCGCGTGCTCGCGCCTTCGTCCAGCCCGCTGCCTTTCAGGTTGCGCGTCATCGCGGCGAACTTCACCAGGCGCTCGGCGGTGGCCGCGTCGATGCCGGTCTCGGTGACGACGATGCGCGCCTCCAGGTCCGCGCGCGGGTAGTCGAATTCGATCGCGACGAAGCGCTGGCGCGTCGAATGCTTCAACTCCTTGAGCACACTCTGGTAGCCCGGATTGTAGGACAGCACCAGCATGAACTCCGCCGGCGCGCGCAGCAGCTCGCCGCGCTTGTCCATGGGCAGGATGCGGCGGTTGTCGGCGAGCGGATGGATCACCACGGTGGTGTCCTTGCGCGCTTCCACGATCTCGTCCAGGTAACAGATGCTGCCCGAGCGCACGGCGCGCGCAAGCGGTCCGTCCACCCACACGGTTTCACTGTCCACGATCAGGTAGCGCCCGACCAGGTCGGAGGCGGTGAGGTCATCGTGGCAGGAGACGGTCACCAGCGGCCGCGCCAGGCGCCAGGCCATGTGCTCGACGAAGCGCGTCTTGCCGCAGCCGGTGGGCCCTTTCAGCAGCACCGGCACCCGGCTCGCCCAGGCGGCTTCGAACAGCGCCACCTCCCCGCCCACCGGCTCGTAGTAGGGCTCGGTTTCGATGCGGTCGAGGTCGGCGTCCAGCCGCCGGGCGTCGTGCAGGCCGTTCATTTCAGTTCGCACGCACGACGGCCTTGCCGGCCATCCGATTTTCCGCGCGCATCGAGCGTCGGCAGCCGGCGGATCTTCGCGCCTGCCTGCGCCTCCGCCAAGCGAAGTTCGCACAGCTTCTGCAAGTTCAGCCAGCATTCCGCGCCGGTCCCGGAGAAATGCACGAAGAACAGTGCGAAAACCCAGATGGGTGTGTGAGAAAGAATCTGAACCATCAATATCTTCTCCTGGCTTCTGCTGCCGGTGGAAAGGTCTAACGCAATATCAAGCACCGAAATGCGGAATGACCCGGCGTTCCGACAGCCCAGTGCAGTCAGCCCCCCCTCAAAAAGCGGACGCTCAGTTCTTGGTCGACGGTTGAGCTTATTCCGGGGAATTGCAGACCGCTACTGGAGGGCGCGGTCAAAAAACTGATTCAGCTCGGTCGCTAGCTGCTTCTGAAATGCGCCTCGGTCAAAGCCCGCTGGGTTGGCACCAACATCACCATCCGGTGATGGAATGGGCATGCTCGGAGTGTCCATGAAAGCGTAATGGCCGGCGTTTTGAATCGCGTGGTAGTCTGCCTTGACGGCGTTCTGCCGCACCCATTCGGCGTGGTAACGGGGTACCAGATAGGTGTCCTTGTCGCCGGCATAGATGGTCGTCGGAATACTGATTGCCGCAAGCGACTGTGCACTGAACACCACACCCATTGGCGCCAGTGCTGCCACGGCGCGCACGCGCGAATCGCGCATTCCTTCGAACGATACCTTTTCGGCCCCGCCATTCGTAACCCGCCGCCCCATCGAGCAGAAAATGGGGTCATCGCTGTCCGTTTTGCAATGACCGACGATGCGCGTGAGGTCAGGGACGCCGCCGGCGAGCGCCAGTACCGTGTAGCCACCGGCTGAGTGACCCACCGCGCCGACGCGCGGGCCATGAGCATCGACGGAAATGCGCGGCTTCCATTCAGGATCACTCAAAATCGCATCAATCACCCGTGACGCCTGCCGGGGACGCTCGCTAAAGTAATAGCCCCCCCCCACGCTAAACAGCGACTGGTCTTGCCAATTATCACCCGGGTGCTTAATGGCAGCTACCAGATAGCCATTTTTTGCCAGCGCCTCGGCAAGGACGGTGTGGTTTAGCTCCGCACCGGCGGTGCCATGACTCAGCACTATCAAGCCTTTGACCAATGCATCCGGCTTGCCGTTGATGGCGACCGTCGGCGTGAAAGGCACCATCGGGATGGACCTGGCGCTGTCTTGCGTGGGATAGAAAAGAACAACATGAATTGGTTTTTGGCTGCTGTT
>JAAOZY010000034.1 GCA_012274205.1 Betaproteobacteria bacterium | reverse complement strand
TCATTCGATGGTCGAGTTTCCGCTGTGGAACGCGCATTTACTTGGTTTCACCGCCCTGCTGATGGGCCTCGGGACGCAGCCGCTCATGCGTTCACGCTCGTCAGCGCGCTGGATGCGAGTTGCCGCGGCTGGAACCTGCGTCGCGCTTGCGTTGGTGATGGCCGCGACGCTGCGCGATTATGTGCGGCTGAATGCGACGCGCAGCAGCGGAACTCCGTTGACGCTTGCCGGCGCCGCCGATACCGCACGTGACCTCGCGGTGATGCGCGCGCTGGCGCACGGCCCGCTCGCGCCGTCAGCCGAATACTGGACTCTGCTCGGAACACCGCTGACGCGCGACGAACTCGCCGAGCGCCTCAAGATGAGCGCGCGGGCGGCGCGCTATCTTCCAACCCACGGGATTATCGTACGCAGGATCGTGTTTCTCGCCTTCGACGGGCAGGCGGCCAACGCACGCAGCCTGCTCGCGCAGGCACTGCATGCATTCCCGCTACAGTGCGAGGAGACCATCGCCATTCTTCTGCAGGCGCTGGATTCGGATCGCGCTGCCATCGAGCCTCTGCTCGCGCA
Organism: Betaproteobacteria bacterium; assembly: GCA_012274205.1. GTDB lineage: Bacteria > Pseudomonadota > Gammaproteobacteria > Burkholderiales > SG8-39 > 2-12-FULL-64-23. The sequence continues at coordinate 2,993 of JAAOZY010000034.1, read as the reverse complement.
GGCCAGAGGCACCAAGGGCTGCGGCTAGCTCCGGCCTTCGTGACGCCGTTCTAGCGATGCGAACGTACGCAACATGGTGCGAGCCGGCTCATTTCTTTCCCTGCAGCAGGCGGATTTCCGCCGCCTCCAGCGCATCGGGCTCGCCCAACACTACTACCACGTCGCCGGCCTCGAAGCGCGTTTCCGGCGCGGGCTCGCCGACGCGAATGCCGCGCCGGCGCACCCGCGTTACCGACGCATGCAGCGCGGCGAAGTCGAGCTCACCCAGGGTCTTGCCGATCGCGTAGGCGCCCTGTGTCAGCGAGACCGAATGCAGGCGCAGTTGGCGGTGCTCAGCCGCATCGGCCGCCGCATCGCCCTCGCCGTGAAAGAATCCGCGCAGCAGGCCGTAGCGGTCTTCGCGCACCGCGCGCACGCGGCGCACCACCCGCGCGAGCGGCACGCCCATCAGCACCAGCGCGTGGCTGGCGAGCATCAGGCTGGATTCGAAGGTGTCGGGCACGACCTCGGCCGCGCCCGCCGTCCGCAGGCGTTCCATGTCCGCATCGTCCAGCGTGCGCACGATCACCGGCAATGAAGGGTTGATCGCATGCGCGTGGTGCAGGATCTTGAGCGCGGCGGGAATGTCCGGGAACGATATCACCAGCGCGCTGGCGCGCGCCAGGCCCGCCGCGATCAGCGCTTCGCGCCGCGCCCCGTCGCCGTACACGACGGACTCGCCCGCGGCAGCAGCCTCGCGCACGCGCTCAGGATCGAGGTCGAGCGCAACGTAGCCGATACCCTCCTGTTCGAAGAAGCGCGCGAGGTTTTGCCCGGTGCGGCCGTAGCCGCACAGCACCACGTGCTTTGCTGCGCCCATGCCGGAAACGGCGATCTGGTGCAGCGCAAGCGAGCGCAACATCCACTCCGAGGCGATGAAGCGCAGCACCAGCTTGTCGCTGTAGTGGATCAGGAAGGGCGCGCTCAGCATCGACAGCAGCATCGCCGCGAGCACCGGCTGCAGCAACGCATCGTCCAGCAGCCGGACCTCGCCCGCCTGCGCCAGCAGCACGAAGCCGAATTCGCCTGCCTGCGCCAGCGACAGCGCGGTGCGCAACGCATTGCCCGGATTGGCCCCGAACAGGCGCGAAAGCGCGGCGATCAGCGCGAATTTGAACAGCAGCGGCCCGGTAAACAGCAGCAGCACCAGCCCGAACCGGTCGGCCACGACCGACACGTCGAGGCGCATGCCCATGGTGACGAAGAACAAGCCCAGCAGCAGATCGCGGAACGGCTTGATGTCCTCTTCCACCTGGTGCCGGTATTCGGTCTCCGAGATCAGCATGCCGGCGAGGAAAGCGCCCAGCGCGAGCGACAGTCCCGCGAGCTCGGTCGCCCAGGCGAGGCCCAGCGTGATCAGCAGGACATTGAGCACGAACAGTTCGTGCGAGCGGCGGCGCGCGACGACATGGAACCAGCCGCGCATCAGCTTCTGCCCGGCGAACAGGATCAGGAACAGCACCACCGCCGCCTTCGCCAGAGCCAGCACGAGCACCGGCGCAAGATTTTCCGCCGGCTGCGCCAGCGCCGGAATCAGGATCAGCAGCGGCACCACCGCCAGGTCCTGGAACAGCAGAATGCCGATGATTTCGCGTCCGTGCGCCGATTCGAGCTGCATCCTCTCGGCCAGGAGCTTGCTCACGATCGCGGTCGAAGACATGGCCAGCGCCCCGCCCAGCGCGAAGCCGAGCTGCCAGGGGAAGCCCAGCAGCGCGGCACCCAGCGTCGGCGCAAACAGCGTGAGCAGCACCTGTCCCAGCCCGAGGCCGAACACCACCCGCCGCATGTTGAACAGCTTGGGCAGGCTGAATTCCAGGCCGATGGAGAACATCAGGAACACCACGCCGAACTCCGCCAGATAGGCATAGCCGGATTCCTCGCTGGCCGGGAGCCAGCGCAGCGCATGCGGGCCGATGGCGACGCCGACCAGCAGGTATCCCAGCATCGGCGGCAGGTGCAGGCTGCGCGCGGCCACGACCACGACCACGGCGCTGGCCAGGAGCACCAGGACCAGCTCTAAGGGATTGCCCATCGGACGCCGCAGCCTGAAAAGGGAGGGTGGGTGGTTCTGCTATACTTTGACCTATGATACCTGCAGCGTCCCGCATGGACAAAATCCTACCGTCCAAGACTGCGCTGGAGCTGGCGAAACAGGTGCTCGCCATCGAAGCCGAGGCCATTCAGGGCCTTGCTGCGCGGCTGGGCCAGAGCTTTCTCGACGCCGTGGCGCTGCTGCTCAACTGCAAGGGCCGCGTGATCGTGAGCGGCATCGGCAAGTCCGGCCATATCGCGCGCAAGATTGCGTCCACCATGGCCAGCACCGGCACGCCGGCGTATTTCGTGCATCCGGCCGAGGCGAGCCACGGCGACATCGGCATGATCGCGCGCGACGACGTGCTGATCGCGCTGTCGAACTCCGGCGAAAGCGACGAACTGCTCACCATCCTGCCCATGCTCAAACGCCAGGGCGCGCACCTGATCGCAATCACGGGCAACCCCAAATCGGCGCTGGCGCGCGAGGCTGACGTGCACTTGGACGCGCGCGTCGACAAGGAAGCCTGCCCGCTGAACCTCGCACCCACCGCCAGCACTACCGCGGCGCTGGCGCTGGGCGACGCGCTCGCAGTGGCCTTGCTCGACGCCAAGGGCTTCGGCGCCGAGGATTTCGCGCGCTCGCACCCGGGCGGCGCGCTGGGGCGGCGCCTGCTGACCCACGTGCGCGACGTCATGCGCACCGGCGACGACGTGCCCAGCGTGCCCGAAAGCGCCGGCTTTTCCGAGGCGCTGCTGGAAATGACCCAAAAGCGCATGGGCATGACCGCGGTGCTGGACGCCGCCGGGCGCGTGTGCGGCGTATTCACCGACGGCGACCTGCGCCGCAGACTGGCCCAAATCGACAACATCCGGGCGGTGAGCATCGCCGACATCATGACGCGCGGCCCGCGCACCATCGG
>JAAOZY010000201.1 GCA_012274205.1 Betaproteobacteria bacterium | reverse complement strand
GTAGGAGCAGCCTTCGGGCGGCAGGTAGAAGTCGGAGATCTCGGGAAACTGCTTCTGCAGCAGCGGCACGAACACCTCGTTCAGCGCCACGCCCAGCACCGCCGGCCCGTCCGGCGGCTTGCCGGTGTAGGTGCTGTGGTAGATCGGATCGCGCCGCATGGTAATGCGCTCGATGGTGAATACCGGAAAGCGCTCCTGTTAGTTGTAGTAGCCGGTGTGATCGCCGAAGGGACCCTCCAAGGCGTCTTCGCCTGGGTGAATCACGCCTTCGAGCACAATCTCCGCGCTCGCTGGCACCTGCAGCTCGCTGCCGACGCATTTCACAAGTTCGGTTTTGGCGCCGCGCAGCAGTCCTGCGAACTGATACTCCGAGATCGAATCCGGCACCGGCGTGACTGCGGCGAGTATGGTGGCCGGGTCCGCGCCCAGCGCGACGGCGATCGGAAACGGCTCGCCCGGACGATGCAGTCCGTGGTCGCGAAAATCGAGCGCGCCGCCGCGCTGCGCCAGCCAGCGCATGATGACCTTGTTCGGCGCGATCACCTGCTGGCGGTAGATGCCGAGGTTCTGCCGCGCTTTCAGCGGCCCGCGCGTAACGACCAAACCCCAGGTGATCAGCGGGCCGGCGTCGCCGGGCCAGCAGGTCTGGATCGGCAGCCGCGACAGGTCGACGTCCTTGCCTTCCCACACGATTTCCTGGCAGGGCGCGCTCGCGCGCACGTTCGGCGCCATGTTGAGCACCTGCTTCAGCACCGGCAACTTGTCCCATGCGTCCTTCAGGCCCTTGGGCGGATCGGGCTCCTTTAGATAGGCGAGCAGCTTGCCCACTTCGCGCAGCGCCGCCACCGAGTCCTCGCCCATGCCGAGCGCGACGCGCCGCGGCGTGCCGAACAGGTTGGCGAGCACGGGAATGCGCGGACGCCCGGACGCGCCGTCGAAACCCTTCGGACGTTCGAACAGGATCGCCGGGCCGCCGGCCTTGAGCACGCGGTCGCAGATTTCGGTCATCTCCAGGCGCGGATCGACCTCGACGGCAACGCGCTTGAGCTCGCCCAGTTGTTCCAGTTGCGCGATGAAATCGCGCAGATCTTTGTAGCGCATGAATGCTGGTCCCGTTAACGCCAGAAGTAATTCGCGGCGATGCCGGCAAAAACGACGCCGCCGACCCAGTTGTTGTGCAGAAACGCCTTGAAGCAGCCCTCGCGCCCGCGCTCGCGTATCAGACCGTAGTGATACAGCATGATCAGCCCGGCCGCACCCAGACCCAAATAGTAATACAGGCCGAAGTGAAGCTTCATGCCTATCATCACCAGCACCGCGAGCATGGCCGCGTAGCACAACATCACCGCGGCGACGTCGTAGCGGCCGAGCGTGACCGCCGAGGTGCGGATGCCGATGCGCAGGTCGTCGTCGCGGTCCACCATCGCGTATTCGGTGTCGTAGGCGAGCACCCAGAAGATATTCGCCAGCAGCAGCCACCAGCACAGCGGCGGCAGCAGATTGGACACGGCCGCGAACGCCATCGGTATGCCGAAACCGAAGGTCACGCCCAGGTAGGCCTGCGGGACGGAGAGAAAGCGCTTGGTGTACGGGTAGGTGGCGGCCAGCGCCAGCGCGACGAAGGACAGCGCGATGGCAAAGCGGTTGAGCGCGAGCACCAGGCCGAATGCGGCCAGCGTCAGCACCGCGGCCAGCCACAGCGCTTCCGTCACGCTCACCCGGCCGGCGGCGAGCGGACGCTCCCTGGTGCGCTTCACATGCGCGTCGAACTTGCGGTCGGCAAGGTCGTTCATGACGCAGCCGGCGGAGCGCATCAACAGCGTGCCGAGGCAGAAGATCCAGGTCATCAGCCAGCCCGGCCGGCCGCCCGAGGCGATCCACAGCGCCCACAGCGTCGGCCACAGCAGCAGCAGCGTGCCGATCGGCTTGTCCAGCCGCATCAGCTTTTCGTAGAGCGTGAGTCTTTCCTTGATGCGTTCGATATTCACCGCGTCATGCCTTCATCAGTTCGCTGCGTCCGGCGAGCCAGCGCACGAGGTGGCGGCGCGCGTGCTCCGGGTGGCGCTGCAGCAGCTGCGGCGCCAGATCGCGCGCCGCTTCGAGCAGGTCGAGGTCGCGCTCCAGGTCGGCGAAGCGCAGCAGCGGCGCGCCGCTCTGGCGCACGCCCAGATACTCGCCCGGCCCGCGCAGCCGCAGGTCCTCTCGCGCAATCTCGAACCCGTCGCTGCTTTCGTACACCACCTTGAGCCGCGCGCGCGCGAGTTCGCCCAGCGGCTTCTGGTACAGCAGAATGCAGGCGCTGTCGTCGACGCCGCGTCCGACGCGGCCGCGCAGCTGGTGCAGTTGCGCCAGGCCGAAGCGTTCGGCGTGCTCGATGATCATGAGCGAGGCATTGGGCACGTCGACGCCGACCTCGATTACCGTGGTGGCGACCAGCAGCTGGATCCTGCCCGCGGTGAATTCCGCCATCACCGCCGCTTTTTCCGCCGCCGCAAGGCGGCCGTGCACCAACGCTACCCGCAGCTCGGGGAATTCCGCCGCAAGGCGCGCATGCGTATCGAGCACGGTCTGCAGCTGCAGCGCCTCCGCCTGCCTGCGCCCCGGGCGCCGCCCCGGCGTCCGCGGCGGCGCGTCGGCCGCGCCCGCAGCGGCCTCCGCCGCCGGCCCGCTGTCCTCGATCAGCGGGCACACCCAGTAGGCCTGGCGCCCGGCGCGGCAGGCGTCGCGCACGCGCGCGAGCACTTCGTCGCGGCGCTCGGCGGCGATGAGCTTGGTCGTGACCGGCGTTCTCCCGGGCGGCAGTTCGTCGATCAGCGACACGTCCAGATCGGCGTAATAACTCATCGACAGCGTGCGCGGAATCGGGGTTGCGCTCATCATCAGCAGATGCGGTTCGGCGCGCGCCCGGCCTGCGGCAACCGTGGCCAAGCTGTCCGGCCCCGAGGTGTCCGAACCCTTGGCGCGCAGCGCCAGGCGCTGCTCCACGCCGAAGCGGTGCTGCTCGTCGACGATGGCGAGGCCCAGCGACCGGAATGCCACGCCCTGCTGGAACAGCGCGTGCGTGCCGACCGCGATCCGCGTTGCGCCCGAGGCGATATCCGCCGCGGCCGCAGCGCGCTCCTTCTTCTTCTGGCTGCCCGAGAGCCAGCTGAGCGGCACGCCGAGCGGGGCAAGCCATTCGGCGAATTTGCGATAGTGCTGCTCGGCCAGGATTTCGGTGGGCGCCATCACCACCGCCTGCATCCCGTTTTCGACCGCGCGCAATGCGGCCAGCGCCGCCACCACGGTCTTGCCGCAGCCGACATCGCCCTGCAGCAGCCGGTGCATCGGGTGCGCCTGGCCGAGGTCGCGCTCGATTTCAGCCCAGGCGCGGCATTGCGCCTGCGTCAGCCGGAACGGCAGGCTCTTGCGCAGGCCGGCGCTCAGCGCGCCGGCCTGCGCGAGAGCGGGCGCGGTCTTGCTCTTGCGCTCGCGGTAGTGCAGGCGCATCGACAATTGCTGCGCCAGCAGCTCGTCCAGCTTCATGCGCTGCCACGCCGGGTGGGTGCGCGCGCCGAATGCCTGCGCATCCTCGCCCGGGCGCGGATGATGCAGCGCGTCGATCGCATCGCGAAATGCAGGCAGGCCGCGGTACTGCGCCAGACCCGGCGGCAGGATTTCCTCGAGTTCGCATTGCGCCAGCGCCTGCGCGATCAGCCGGCGCAGGGCCGCCTGCGGCAGCCCCGCGGTGGTCGGATAGACCGGCGTCAGCGCCTCGGGCAGCGGCGTGTCCGCGCGCACCATGCGATAGCGCGGATGGACCATTTCCGCCCCGAAAAAGCCGGGGCGCACTTCGCCGAAGGCACGCACGCGCGCCCCTGCGACCAGGGCCTTCGCCTGGCTGCCGTAGAAGTTGAGGAAGCGCATATACAGCAATCCGCTGTCGTCTTCGATCTTGCATACCAGCTGGCGCCGCGGCCGGTAGGCGATCCGGCTCTCGATCACCGTGCCCTCGACCTGCACCGGCGCGCCCTCATGCGCCTCGCCTATGGCGGTGAGCCGGGTTTCGTCCTCGTAGCGCAGCGGCAGGTGCAGCACCAGATCGAACTGGCGCCGTATGCCGAGTTTGGCGAGCTTCGCTTTCAGCGTGGCCGCCGGCGCGTCCGGCGCCGCAGGCGCGGCGCGCGCTGGCTTGCGCGCCTTGACGGTTTTGGCGTTCATTCGAAGATGAGGAGTGCGCCCCGCTCGTGCGCCCCTCAGGCGGTCACCAGTATCGCATCGGCTTCGATCAGCGCGCCGCGCGGCAGCGACGCGACCCCGATCGCAGCGCGCGCCGGGTAGGGCTGTTTGAAATACAGCGCCATCGCCTCGTTCACTTTGCCGAAATGAGCAAGATCGGTGAGATAGATCGTCACCCTGGCCGCGTCGTCCAGCGACGCGCCGGCGGCGGCGGCCACCGCCTGAAGATTGTCGAATACGCGCTTCACCTGCGCGTCGATGCCCTCCACCAGCTGCATCGATGCGGGATCGAGGCCGATTTGCCCCGAAAGGTAAACGGTGTTTGCGCAGCGCACCGCCTGCGAGTAGGTGCCGATGGCGCTCGGCGCGTTGGGCGTGGCTATCACGTCTTTGGGCATGATGGTGTCGGGTTCCTGAAAGTGTACGTGAATCGAGAGGATACCCCCCGAAGGAAGTCCCCGCTCGGGACATCCCTTCCCGGGCGCCCGCGTCGGCGCAGCCGCCTTCCAGGGGAGCACGCGCCGAACCGGCCTATAATTGCAGCCAGGTTGCGGGTCGTCCCCCGCGATGGCCGAATCTTGGAGGCCATTTCAGAATTTCCGAAATGGCCACCAATTCAGGGGAGCGCGAGGGAAGGTCCCCCAGGGGGACTTCCGTCGGGGCGTATCCCCTCGTTTTGAAATGAACCTTTAAATGAGCACAGACCTCATCGCCAGGCTGCAGAATCTCATCGGCACACCGCGCGACGGCGCGCTGCTGCGCTTTTCGCTGGGCAGCGAGTACCTCAAGAGCGGCGATGCGCAGCAGGCGCAGCTGCGGCTTGCCGAAGCGGTAGAGCGCGACCCCGGCTATTCGGCGGCGTGGAAACTGCTGGGCCAGGCGCTGGCGCAGCTGGAACAGCCGCAGGCGGCGCTGGATGCCTACCGCCAGGGCATCGCAGCAGCCGGGAAAAAGGGCGATAAGCAGGCGGCGAAGGAAATGACGGTATTCGCGCGGCGCATCGAGAAGCAGCTCGACGCCGGCTCACCCGGCCCGGGTCAGCGCTGATCCGGCGCCGCCCGCACCAGGGCGGCGCGCAAATGGTAATCTTGGCGCGGGAAATCCGATCGCCTCCCGCAGAAAGGGGAATTGCATGAGCCTGATAATGAAATCCGTGCTGATCACGGCCGGCATTGGACTGCTGCTGATCATTTACGAATGGAACATGATGCGCAAGAAGAAGGGAGGTGTGGTCGCCTCCGACAAGCGCAACCTGCGCGACCTGGTGTTCTTGACGGCGGGTGCCTGCGCGCTGGTGGCGTTCGTGGTCGCGAACCTGACTTAGGCTCTGTTTCAATATGAGGGGATAACTCCCCTCATGCTCCCCTATATCCGGCGTTGCAAAATTGCATTTTGCAACGGGTTCTTAAAGCGGCGCGCTCAACCGAGCGTGAAGTAGATCATCGCGCCCTTGCCGGGCGCCCCCTCCGCCCACAGCTGGCCGCGATGGCGGCGAACGATGCGCTGCACCATGGCGAGGCCGACGCCATGCCCGGGGAATTCATCCTGCGCATGCAGCCGCTCGAACGCGCGAAACAGCTTGCCAGCGCGTTTCATGTCGAAGCCTATGCCGTCGTCCCTGACGAAGAACGTCTTCTGGCCGTTGTGCAGCTCGGGCCATGCGCCAAACTCGATGCGCGCCGCGGCGCGGCCGCCGGTGAATTTCAGCGCATTGTCGAGCAGGTTGTGCAGCAGCAGGCGCAGCAGGCGCACATCGCCTTCGGCACGCAGGCCTTCCGCAATCAGCCACTGCAGGCCCGCGCGCGGCCCGCCCGCCTCGAGCCCGGCGACGACTTCGCGCGCGAGCGCCGACAATTCCACGGTCTCGAGTTTGTACGCATGCAGATCGGTATCGCTCAGCTTGAGCAGCCCGTCCATGGTGTTGCCCAATTGCCGGCTCCCGGCGCGGATGCGATCGACGCAGGCGCGCCCGGCCTCGCCCAGCTGTTCGCCGTAGTCCTTGCGCAGCTGATAGGCGAGCGCATCGATGCCGCGCAAGGGCGTGCGCAAATCATGCGCCAAGCAATGGTTGAACGAATTGATTTCCAGGCGCGCGGCCTCGAGTTCCTCCACCCGCTGCGTGAGTTCGCGCTTGCGCGCGCGCCCTTCGCTTTCGCGCCGCTCGCGTTCGAGTTCCCACGCAAGCTGGTGCTGCCGCGCCCGGCGGTGCAGCAGCGCGCCGCCGAGCAGCAGTAGCGCCAGTAGCAGGAATGGGATCTGCATCGGCTCCCATGCCACCCCGGAGAGCACCACCGCGAAAGCCAGCAGGAACAGCGCTGCCAGGCCGCCGGCCAGCTTCAGATGACGCATCCTCGAATGTGCGCGCTCAACCACAGAACGTCCTTTGTCGCCTCAACGCAGGCGGCCGTCTCAGCGCAGGCAGCACGACGGCGTTTGAGCCAAACGCGGCCACGGCGCCGGAATCGGAATAATAGCGTCGCGCGGCAGCGCAGCATGCAAAACCGATGGCCTAGGTCGAACGGTCTAACACAGGCGGACCCTAGGCCGTTAGACTGGGGCGTTCGCAGCGCGGCACCGGGGAATCTCCGAAAGGCCAGCGCACCGATTCGATGCATCCGTGGGAAGTGTTGCCGATGTCCTGCTCCAAACTGCTGATATGCGACGACCATCCGCCGATCCGCTCGGCGGTGACTTACATCGCGAAGGAGCTGAACGGCAGCATCGAGATCGTCGAAGCCGGCAGCGGCGCCGAGGCGCTGGCGCAGCTCGAACGGCATCCGGACATCGACATGGTATTGCTCGACCTGCACATGCCCGGCATGAGCGGATTCGACCTGCTGTCCGAACTCAAACTGCGCTTTGCGTCGCTGCCGGTGGTGGTTCTGTCTTCGGATGAAACGCGCGCCACGGTAATCGATGCGCTCGAGCGCGGCGCGACCGGCTACATCTGCAAGTCCTCGCCCACGGATCTGCTGGCGAAATTCCTGGAGCACGCGCTCAATGGAAATATCGCGCTGCCGACCACCATCGCGAGCGGCCCGGCCGCGGCGGCCGGCGCGGCGCCCGCCGCGGCCACGCGCCGGGGCATGTCCGGCCTGGGGCTGTCGCCGCGCCAGATAGACGTGCTCGCCTGCCTGCTGCGCGGCATGTCGAACAAGCAGATTTGCCGCGAACTCGGCCTCGCCGAAGGAACGGTGAAGAACCACGCGATTGCGATCTTCCGCGCGCTCAATGTCAGCAGCCGCGCGCAGGCGGTGATCGAAGCCAGCCGGCGCGGCCTGCAGGTCGGGGGCCGGCGCAGCAGCTAGCAGGCTGTTGAAAAGCGCTTCCCGTGCCCGGCTCAGACCGGGACCGTACCGACCCTTACGCTCACCCGCGTTCCCTTTCCGGGCGCCGATTCGATGCGCCAGATGCCGCCGATGGCCTCGGCCCTCTCCTGCATCGACAGCAGCCCGAGTCCCTGCGTCCTCGCGCTGACGGCGACGAGGTCGACGCCGACGCCGTTGTCGGCAACGCTCAACAGCAGCTCGTCCGAATCGCTGTTGAAATCGATGGCGACGACGCTCGCCTGCGCATGCTTGGCGCAATTGGTCAGCGCTTCCTGCGCGATGCGGAACAGCGCAATCTTCTTCTCCGGCGGCAGGCGCCCGCCGACATGCGCGCCGTTCACCTCGACCGCGATGCCGGTGCTGCCTTCGAACTTGCGCGCATATTCCTCCAGCGCCGACAGCAGGTCCCGGTCCTCGAGCAGCAGCGGACGCAGGTCCACGGTAAGGTCCTTGGCGTTCGCCTTGGCCTCGTCGATCAGCGTGATCAGCTCGGACATGCGCCGCTGCATGCCGGCGGTATCGCTGTGCGGCAGCTGTTTCTGCATCAGCGCGAGATTGAGGCCGATCGCCGCCAGATTGGAGCACACGCCGTCGTGCAGCTCCGCCGCCAGCCGCCGCCGTTCGACCTCCTGCGCCTGCCCCAGCCGGCGCGCCATGTTCTGCAGGCGGCCGGCGAGGCGCAATGCCGCCGCCTCCGCCTGGCCGCGTTCCCGCACCTCGTCCTGCAGCGCCGCATTGGCCGCGCTCAGCTCGATCGTGCGCTCGTGCACGCGCCGCTCCAGGTCCTCGTTGAGCTTGCGGATTTTCTCCTCCGCGCGCCTGCGCGCGGTGACGTCTTCGCGCAGCCCAAAAAAGCCGGTGACCTTTCCCGCGGCATCGAAATCCGGCACATAGCGCAGCAGGCGCGTGCTGAGCTGCCCGTCGCCGTCCGGCAGGGTGCGCTCGTATTGCACCGTCTCGCCGGACAGTGCGCGCCGTATGAACGGCTGGATAATGGCGTAGGTCTGCTCGCCCACGAACTCGCGTGCGCTCAAGCCATGGAAATCGGCGCCGTAGCTGTCGCGGTAGAGCCGGTTGGCGAAGGTGACGCGCTCGTCCGTGTCGATGTGCACGATCGCAATCGGAAAAGCGTCGAACAGTTCGCGCAGCTGCGCTTCGTTGCTCCGCAGCGCCTCTTCGGCCTGCCGCGTCTCGGTGATGTCCGCGAGCACGCCGACCAGGCCGATGACCCGGCCGCCGGCCTCGCAGATGCGCCGCCCGGTGATGTGCCCCCAGAATTCGCTGCCGTCGGCGCGCCGGTAGCGCCGCTCCCGATCCAGCTCCGCCGTCCTGCCCCGTATCAGGGCGGACATCGCCCGCGTTGCCGCCTCGCGCTGCGCCGGAAGCACATGATCAAGGTAGTTGCTGCCGACCAGGCAGTCCAGGGCGACGCCGAACATCTCCGCCATGCGCCGGTTGGCGTGCGTGATCACGCTGTCCGCGTCGACTTCGAAAATGGCCACGCTGGACGTGTCGTAGACCAGCTGCAGGTGAGCTATCTTCTCCTGCAGCGCCTGTTCCGCCTGCTTGCGTTGGGTGATGTCCTGCGCCGCGCCGACATAGCGCATCACCTCCCCGGTTTCGCCGCGCACGGGAAAGCCGCGGTCCCAGATCCAGCGCAGCGACCCGTCGGGCCAGACGATCCGGTATTCCTGGCCGAAGGCGCGCCCGGCTTTTTTCGCGGCTGCGATCTCTGCCAGCACGCGCGTCCGGTCCTGCGCGTGCAGCGTGTCGGCAAAAGAATGCGGATCTTCCTGCAGACTCTCGCGCGAGCGTCCCCATACGCGCTCATAGGCCGGTCCGACGTAATAGTTCATTTCGCCGCGCGCGTCGACCGACCAGACCACTTCGTCTATGGTGTCGGCGATCAGCCTGAGCCTTTCCTCGCTCTGGCGCAGATCCGCCTCCAGCCGGGCGCGGCTGCGTTCGGCCTCCGTCTTGTCGCGCCGCCGGGAGCGCAGCAGCTGCGCCACCGCCAGCAGCAGCAGCGTGGCCATGGCCCCCGCCGCGAGGTAGCTCGCGCGCTGCACGCGGTAGCCTGCCAGTACCGTGTCCATCGCCTGCCCGACGAACAGGGTCAGCGGGTAGCCGGGAACCCTCTGATAGCTGTACAGGCGCTCGACGCCGTCGGTAATGGCGGTATGCCGGTAGTCGCCAGCCGGTGCCGCATCCGGGCTGAACGCAGGTGCCGCAGCCAGGGACACGCCCGAGGCGCGGGCAAGCTCGCGCGAGCGCGCCAGTATCTGCCCGTCGGAGCGCACCAGACTGATGACCGAGCCGTCGCCAAGATCGATGTCCTTGTAGACCCGCTCCAGGCTCGGCGGCGGGACGAACAGGGCGAGCACGCCGGAGAACCGGCCCCGGCCGTCATGCATGGCGCGCGAAAACTTGATCGTCAGCTGCGCCAGTCCGGGTTCGAGCATGGGCGCGCCGACCTCCAGCTCGCGCCGCCCCAGCTCCTTCTGGATTTTGAAATATGACTGCCTCGACACATCCGTGCCTTCGTAGCCGGGCAGGCTGCTGTAGACGATGCGCCCGTAAGCGTCGGTCACAACGACCTGTGACACGCGCTCGCGCCGCAGATTTTCCCGCTGCCGTTCCACTTGGGTGGAGAAATGCGCCGCGCTCTCCTTCCAGTCCGAGCGCAAGTGCAGCAGCACCAGGTCGATGGCGCGCACCGACGATGCGACGTGTTCGGCCAGGCTGCGCGCGAGGTTGCTGCCCTCCGCATTCGCCCTGGCGATGGCGTCGCGCTCGATCGCATGCAGCGCAAGCGCGATCGTTCCCCACAGCCCCAGCAGCACCAGCGCGGTGGCGGCGAAGATCAGCGATTCGGTACGGCCTGCGCTCCTGCGTGGCATGCGCGATCCTGCCGGGTGCGGCTGTCGCCGCCCCGCCCTGCCTGTGGGTGAAGCGCCACCTTACCAGAGCCCGGCACCGCGGGGAATTGCAGGCGATCGGGGTGCTGCGGGCGAAATCGACTGCCGCGTGATGCTATACTCAAGCCCTGTCGCACGCGCATCGGTCCTGATCAAAACGATACGCAGCCGCAATCAGCGGGAACAACGCTGCGCCATTCAGCCCTTGATGCAGCCGGGCGGCACGATTCACTCGCGACGAGCGGCACCCAATTTCAGACGGCCCGGTACCGCGCTCTATCTTTCCGGCGCGACCCACCGCACCGCATCCACTAAGAACCCGTAACAAAAGTCATTTTGTTACGGCTGATGTAGGGGAGCACGAGGGGAGGTATCCCCTCGTATTGTTACAACCTCTAAGGTGATCCCATGCGATTATCCCTGCGCTTTGTCCTGCCCCTGACGCTGGTCCTGGCGGGCATCGCCTATGCCGTCGCGCCGCTGGTCGACCGCCTGACGCTGAGCTGGTTCGTGCACGACATAGACACCCGCTCCTCGCTCGTCGCCAATACCGTGCAGGTGCCGCTGCAGGAACTGCTCGCCGCGAACAGGAAGACCAAGATCCTCGAGTTCTTCAACCGCATCACCCGCGACGAGCGTCTGTTCGCGATCGGCTACTGCGCCTCGCCCACCGACACGGGCCTGACCACGCACTCGCTGCCGCCGGAGATCGGCTGCGGCAACCTGCAGCGCTGGGAGGGACCGAACAGCCATCTGCTGCTGAGCGCCAAGGGTCCCCTGCACGTGACCGTATGGCCGATCGGCAGCGATGACGCGTCGCCCGGGCGCCTGGTGCTGGTGCACGACATGAGTTTCGTCACGCGCCGCAGCGAGGAAACCAAGCTTTATCTGTTCTACCTGTTCATGGGCCTGGCGGCGGTGGTGTCCCTGGTGACCGTGGTCATCGCGCAGCTGTCCTGGCGCGGCTGGGTCGCCGGCATGCGCTCGCTGCTGCGCGGCGAAGGCCTGCTGCGCCAGCCTGCGCCGGACGCGCACTCCGACCTGCCCGGTTTCCAGCCGATCGCGCGCGACCTGCAGCGGCTGATCCGCGAACTCGAAACCGACGCGCACGCGCGCGACGAAAGCCAGGTGACCTGGTCGCCGGAGTCCCTGCGCGCCATCCTGCGCGGCGAGCTGCGCGGCGAGGACGTGATCGTGGTGTCCAACCGCGAGCCCTGGATCCACGAGCGGCGCGGCGATCGCATCGAGGCGCACCGCCCGGCGAGCGGCCTGGTCACGGCGCTCGAGCCGATCATGCGCGCCTGCTCCGGCACCTGGATCGCGCATGGCAGCGGCTCGGCCGATCGCGAGGTGGTCGACCGGCACGACCGCGTCGCGGTGCCGCCGGAAAAACCCGCCTACCGCATCCGCCGCGTCTGGCTGAGCGCGGAGGAGGAAGCCGGCTACTACTACGGCTTTTCCAACGAGGGCCTGTGGCCGCTGTGCCATATCGCGCACGTGCGCCCGACCTTCCGTTCGAGCGACTGGGAGCAGTATGTCGCCGTCAACCGCAAGTTCGCCAGGGCGGTCGCGAGCGAAGCCAAGACCAGGGATCCGATCGTGCTGGTGCAGGACTACCACTTCGCGCTGCTGCCGAACATGATCCGCGCGGAACTCCCCGACGCGACGGTGATCACCTTCTGGCACATTCCCTGGCCCAACCCCGAATCGTTCGCCATCTGCCCCTGGCGCAACGAGGTGCTCGAAGGCATGCTCGGCAGCAGCATCCTCGGTTTTCACACCCAGTCCCACTGCAACAATTTCGTCGACACCGTGGACCGGTTCATCGAGGCGCGCGTCGACCGCGAAGCGTTCACCGTGTCCTTCGGCGGCAAGCTCACCGCGGTGCGCCGCTACCCGATCTCCATTGCCTGGCCGCCGGATGCGGAAATATTGCAGAAAAGCGTGCCCGAATGCCGCAGCGAAGCGCGCCGGCTGAACGATTTTCCGCCCGAACACAAGCTCGGCATCGGCGTGGACCGGCTCGATTACACCAAGGGCATCATCGAGCGCTTTCGCGCGATCGAGCGCCTGCTCGAGCTGAAACCGGAATGGATCGGCCGCTTCAGCTTCGTTCAGATCGCGGCGCCGACGCGCGCGGGCATCGAGGAATACCAGCACCACGAGGCGCAGGTGCGGGCCATGGCCCAGCGCATCAACGGCCGCTACGCGCGCCGCGGGCCGCCGCCGATCGTGCTCAAAATCGAGCAGCATGAAGCGCGCGAGGTATACGCGTATTTCCGCGCCGCCGACGTCTGCTTCGTCAGCAGCCTGCACGACGGCATGAACCTGGTGGCCAAGGAATTCGTCGCGGCGCGCGACGACGACCAGGGTGTCCTCATGCTGTCGCAGTTCACCGGCGCCGCGCGCGAGCTGCCCGAGGCCCTGATCGTCAATCCCTACGATGCCGATCAATGCGCCGCCGCCCTGCACCTCGCACTGACCATGCCGGCGACCGAGCAGCGCGACCGCATGCGCCTGATGCGCGGACTGGTGGCCGAGTTCAACGTATTTCGCTGGGCCGGGCGCATGCTGCTCGACGCCGCGGCGATGCGCCGGCGCGGCCGTCTGATCGGCAAGAACGGAAGCGTGGAGATCTGAGCATGGCGCGCGCCGCATCGCCGCCCGCGGCCCGCGCCGACTGGGCTTTCTTCCTCGATGTGGACGGCACCCTGATCGACATCGCCGACACCCCGGACGCGGTCCACGTCGACGCCGCGCTGCTCGAGGTGCTCGCGCGGCTCAAGCGCGCAAGCGGCGGCGCGCTGGCGCTGGCGAGCGGCCGCGCGCTGGCTTTCCTCGACAGCCGCCTGGGCACGCTGCGCCTGCCCATGGCCGGACAACACGGGCTGGAGCGCCGCGATGCGGCCGGGCGCGTGCACCGGCGCGGGACGCCGCCGGCGGCCAAAGCCGCGATGAAACAGGCGCTGGCGCCGGTGCTGGCGCGCCATCCCGGCCTGCTGCTCGAGGACAAGGGCCTGACGCTGGCGCTGCACTACCGGCGGGCGCCGCAGCTGGCAGCCTATGCGCACCGGCTGATGGCGCGGCTCGCGGCTGGCGCCGGCGCGGGCCTGGAGGTACAGCGCGGCAAGCGCGTGGCCGAGATCAAGCCGGCCGGCGTGGACAAGGGCACGGCCATCGAGGAATATCTGCGCGAAGCGCCGTTCCGCGGGCGCCGCCCGGTATTCATCGGCGATGACCTCAACGACGAGCATGGCTTTGCCGAAGTCAACCGGCTCGACGGTATTTCGATTAAAGTCGGCGGCGGCCGCAGCATTGCGCGCTATCGGCTGCGCGACGTGGCCGCGGTCATGCGCTGGCTCGCAGCTGCGACGAAAAGCGCGTAGCGGGGTGCCGCGCGCGCAGTTCAGGGAAAGGAGCGAAGCATGATCATCGGCAGACGCCGGCCGATCCGCATCGGCCTGTCGGCGCGCATCTTCCATCCGGAACAGGGCGCCAGCGGCATACGCGCGAAGACGCTGCAGGTGCTGGAGCGCTCGATCGCGGAGTGGGTGATGGCGCGCGGCGTCATGGTGCTGATGGTGCCCTCGGTGCTGCAGGACAGCGCGCTGATGCGCAGCCACATCCGCCTGCGCGACTACGCCGAATACCTCGACGGGCTGGTGCTGCAGGGCGGCGCCGACGTCAGCCCGGGCGCCTACGGCGAGGAGCCGCTGCGCCCGGAATGGAGCGGGGACGCGGTGCGCGACGCCTATGAACTGGAATTGCTGCACGAGTTCATGGAGGCGGGCAAGCCGGTGCTGGGCATCTGCCGCGGCATGCAGCTCATCAACGTCGCGCTGGGCGGTTCGCTCTACCAGGACCTGCCGAGCCAGCTGCCGGGACAGGTCGCGCACGAGGGCGGCGCGTTCGACCGCAACATCCACGAAGTGCGCTTTACCGAGGGCGGGCAGCTGTCACGCTGGGCCGGCGGCATCGCCGGCGGAAAAGTGGTTTCGATTCATCACCAGGGCATCCGGCGCTTCGGCCGCGACCTGGTGCCCGAGGCGGTGGCCGAAGACGAGGTGGTCGAAGCCATCCGCTGGAAAGGCAGAAGCTTCGTCTTCGGCGTGCAGTGGCATCCGGAATTCCACCAGCAGCCGGGCATCGAGCTGCTCGACTGCATGCCGCTGCTGGAGGCCTTTCTTTCCGCCGCCAAGCCCTGACGGCTTCGCCCTGCAGCGCCGCGTCAGCCTGCCGCCGCAGCGGGGCCGAACATCACCCGGCGCAAATCCTGCGCCATCGCGTCGGGCGCGTCCTTCGGGGTAAACAGCAGGCGCGCGCGCCCGTCGCGGTCGAACACGAACACGGCGCTGCTGTGGTTCACCTCGTACTGGCCCTGCGCATCCGGCTTGCCCAGCGAATAGCTCACGCGGTAGCGGCGCGCGAGCGCGGCCAGCGCCGCCGCATCGCCGCGCAGGCCGACGAAGCGCGGCTGCGCCCCGCAATATTGCGGTCGCTGCGCGCCCAGCGCCCGATCAGGATGGGCGCGGCGATGACATGCATCATCGCGGCCGGAATCCAGGTGATCAGGCCGCCGATGTGCTGGTCGCGCAGCGGATCGATGTCCCAGGCGCGCCCGCATACTGCGTACACGTCGTAGAGGTCGCGCTCGCTCAGCGCGATGCGCGCGCCGATCAGCATCTGCGGCACCATCGCCGCGAGCACGATGAGTATGCGCAGGCCGAAACCGAGCAGCGCGCCCTCGCCGCGCGTGCGCGGGTCGAGCATCAGGATCCAGAACAGCAGCCCGTCGATGAGCATGCTCCAGTTCATCACCCAGTACAGCGGCTCGCTCAGCATCGCGTCGAAATGTATGCGCGAGTTCAGCCAGAACCAGATGAGCCCGACGAACAGCACCGGCGCGACCAGCGTGTTCTGCAGCAGGCGGTAGCCGATGCGCGTCACCGGCAGGCGCCAGAAGCGCTCGATCGCGCCGGTGCCGATGCGCGCGGGCACGCCTGCCGCCATCACCGCCAGCGGCGCCGACAGCGCGATCAGGAACGGACCGAGGTGGTGCAGCACCAGGTGCTGCAGCCGGTGCAGGTAGAACATGTGCTGCGACAAGTAGTCGAAATGCGCCTGCATCACGCAATACACCAGCGCGAGGCCGCTGAAGAAGGCGATGCGCGGGCCCGTTCCCGGCCGCTGCGCCGCCTGTACCCGGCCCAGCCCGCGCCAGTACAGCGCGAGCGCGCCGGTGCAGCCAAGGAACAGCAGCGGGGAAAATTCTCAGGGCGCGAGGAACGCGAGCGCTTCCTGCAAAGTAGTCATGAATGCGTGCGCCAATGTCAGCGGGGTAGGCGGGAGAGGGGCGACGCGGCGGCGCGGGGCACTGGGCACGGCCGGCAGCGCGCTGTCCTGCGTCAGGTTCGCATTTTAGACCAGATTGACCAGGGTCCGGCACGCAGTGCAAACCGGCGCGCGCTGCGCGTGCATGCTCCGGCGCCGCTAACATTGGCGCGATCCGGGGTTTCCCCGGTTGCGCGCCGCGGGCATCGTCGGTAAAGTGCACGGACGCTCCCGGCAGCAGCACAGCCACGAGCCCCTGATTCAGACCATCGCGAGGGATTCTGTCCCTCGTTTCGTTTGCCGCTCCAGATTTCGCGACACCCAGGGCGGCACGGAGAGTTTCAGCAAAATGCAGACTACAAACATCGGTCTCCTGGCGCGCGCCAAGCGCGGCTGCGCGCTGGCGCTGGGCGCGGCGCTTGCCGCCTGCGCGCCGGTCGGGCCGAACTACAAACCGGCCGAACTGCAGCAGGTGCAGAGCTTTGCCGCCGCGCCGGCGACGGCGCAGACGGCCAGCGCGGACAGCGCCTTCGGCGCGGCGCAGCGCTACGCGCCGGGCGGCGCGGTTCCGGCCGACTGGTGGGAACTGTTTAACTCCAAGCCCATGGACGAGCTGGTGCGCGCGGCGCTCGCCGACAGCCCGACGCTGGATGCGGCGCGCGCGGCGCTGGTGCAGGCGCAGGAGAACCTGCGCGCGCAGTACTCAGTGCTCTACCCGGGCGTGGACGCGGCGGCCGGGGTGCGGCGCCAGCGCACCACCGGGGCTTCGGCCGGCCTGCCCGACGCGCCGCCCAATCTGTACACGCTGTACAACGCTTCAGTCAGCGTGTCCTATGCGCTCGATCTTGCCGGCGGCGCGCGGCGCGAACTCGAGGCGCTGCTGGCGCAGATCGATTACCAGCGGCTGCAGCTCGAAGCGGCCTGGCTCGCGCTCACCGGCAATGTGGTCACCGCCGCGCTGCAGGAGGCGTCGCTGCGCGCGCAGATCCGCGCCACGCGCGAAGTGGCGCAATCGCAGCAGGACATCCTCGATCTGGCGCAGCGCCGGTTCGAGCTCGGCGCCGTCGCGCGCGGCGAAGTGCTGGCGCAAAGCGCGCTTCTCGCGCAGACGCGCGCCGCGCTGCCGCCGCTGGAGAAGGCGCTGGCGCAGACGCGCAACGCGCTCGCCGCGCTGGTCGGCCGCTTCCCGGTCGGCGCCGGGTTGCCCGAATCGGACCTGGCGCAGCTCACGCTGCCGCATGAACTGCCGCTCAGCCTGCCCTCGGAACTTGCGCGCCAGCGGCCCGACATCCGCGCCGCCGAGGCGCTGCTGCACCGCGCCAGCGCCGAAATCGGCGTGGCCGAGGCGGCGAAATATCCGCAGCTCACGCTGAGCGCGGGCTACGGCAGCGCGGCGACGCGCACCGCGGATCTGTTCAGCGGCGCGAGCACCGCATGGAACATCGGCGCCGCGCTGCTGCAGCCGGTGTTCCATGCGGGCAAGCTCGAAGCGCAGCGGCGCGCGGCGGTCGCCGCCTACGACCAGGCGTATGCGCAATACCGCCAGACCGTGCTCGCGGCGCTGCGCAATGTCGCCGACGTGCTCGACGCGCTCGAATACGACGCGAACACGCTCAAGGCGCAGGCCGAGGCCGAGGCCAGCGCCAGCGCCAGCCTCGCGCTGGCGCAGCGCCAGTTCGAGCTCGGCGCGACCAGCCAGCTCGCGCTGCTCGACGCGCAGCGCCAGGCGCAGCAGGCGAAGATCGGCCTGGTGCAGGCGCAGGCGGCGCGCCTGGCGGATACCGCGGCGCTGTACCAGGCCCTGGGCGGGGGCTGGTGGCAGCGCGCATCGAATATCGAGAAAGGGGGCGTGCAGCGATGATCAAGCGCATGTTGATAATGCTGGTGCTCGCCGGTGTCGTGTTCGGCGGCATCTTCGGCTTCCAGGCGTTCAAGTCGAAGATGATGCTCAAGTACATGAGCGGCGGGCAGCCGCCGCAGACGGTATCGACCACCAAGGCCGCGTATGCGCAATGGCAGAGCGAGGATCGCGCAGTGGGCACGGTGCGCGCGGTGCGCGGCGCCGACCTCGCGCCCGAAGTCGCGGGCATCGTGCAGGCGATCCGCTTCCAGTCGGGCGACCGGGTGAAGGCGGGCGCGCCGCTGCTGCAGCTCAATGCCGACGCCGACACGGCGCGCCTCAAGGCGCTCGAAGCCGCGGCCGCGCTGGCGCAGAGCACCTACATGCGCGACCAGGAGCAGTTCAAGGTGAAGGCGGTGAGCCAGGCGACGCTCGATGCCGACGCCGCCAATGTGAAGGGCGCCAAGGCGCAGGTCGAGGAGCAGCAGGCGCTGCTGGCGAAGAAGCTGATCCGCGCGCCCTTCTCCGGCCGCGCCGGCATCCGCGCGGTGGACCTGGGCCAGTACCTGAGCCCGGGCACCAAGATCGTGACGCTGCAGGCGCTCGACCCGGTGTTCGTCGACTTTCTCGTGCCGCAGGTCGCGCTCGGGCGCTACCGCATCGGGCAGAAGGTGAGCGTGGCCACCGACAGCTTTCCGGGCGAGGCGTTCGAAGGCCACGTGGCCGCGCTCGATGCCAAGGTCGAAGCGGCCACGCGCAACGTCAAGGTGCGCGCCACGGTGCGCAACCCGAAGCAGCACCTGCTGCCGGGCATGTTCGCGACGGTGCAGACTTTGCTCGGCGGCCCGCAGAAGCTGCTGACGCTGCCGCAGACGGCAATCTCCTTCAATCCTTACGGCAATACCGTGTTCGTGCTGGAGGAGAAGAAGGGCGCAGACGGCAAGACGCAGCTGCTGGCGCAGCAGAAATTCGTCACCACCGGCGCCACGCGCGGCGACCAGGTGGCAGTGCTCGCCGGCCTGAAGGAAGGCGATACCGTGGTGACCTCGGGCCAGATCAAGCTCAGGAGCGGCGCGGCGGTGCTCGTCAACAACGATATCCAGCCTTCGAACGATGCCGCGCCGCGGCCGGTGGACGAGTGAACGCGCGGCGATGAAATTCACCGACATTTTCATCCAGCGGCCGGTGCTCGCCAGCGTGGTGAGCCTGCTGCTGCTGGTGATCGGCCTGCGCTCGGTGGCGCTCTTGCCGGTGCTGCAGTACCCGCGCACGCAGAACGCGGTGGTCACGGTGCAGACGGTCTACACCGGCGCCGACGCCAACCTCGTCGCCGGCTTCATCACCACGCCGCTGGAGAACTCGATCGCGCAGGCGAACGGCATCGACTACATGACCTCGCAGAGCACGCCCAACGTGAGCGTGATCACCGCCAACCTGCGGCTCAACTACGACCACGACAAGGCGCTCACCGAAATCAACACCAAGGTGAACGCGGTGCTGAACCAGCTGCCGCAGGGCTCGCAGCAGCCCACGCTCAACGTCAAGGTCGGCCAGACCACGGACGCGATGTACATCGGCTTCGCCAGCGACGAGCTCACGCCGAACAAGATCACCGATTACCTGGTGCGCGCGGTGCAGCCCAAGCTGCAGGCGGTGGAAGGCGTGCAGACCGCCGAGATCCTCGGCGCCAAGCTGTTCGCGCTGCGCGCCTGGCTCGACCCGGTCAAGCTCGCCGCCTACGGGCTCACCGCCGCCGATGTGCGCGCCGCGCTCGCCGCCAACGACTTCCTCTCGGCGGTCGGCACCAGCAAGGGGCAGATGGTGCAGCAGATCCTCACCGCCACCACCGGCCTGCATTCGCTCGAAGAATTCCGCAACATGGTGGTGAAGCAGCAGGACGGCGCCGTGATCCGGCTCGAGGACGTGGCCAATGTCACCCTCGGCAGCGAAGACTACGAGTCCGAGGTCGGCTTCGACGGCAAAAAGGCGGTGTACATCGGCATCCAGGTGGCGCCGGCGGCGAACCTGCTCGACGTGATCGCGCGCGTGCGCGACGTGTTCCCCGGCATCCAGTCGCAGCTGCCGCGCGGGCTGGACGGAAGAATCGTCTACGACTCGACCAAGTTCGTCAACAGCTCCATCGTCGAAGTGGTGAAGACCCTGGCCGAGGCGCTGCTGATCGTGACGCTGGTGGTGTACGCCTTCCTCGGCTCGGTGCGCTCGGTGGCGATCCCGGTGATCGCAATCCCGCTGTCGCTGGTGGGCACCTTCGGCGTGATGCTCGCCGCCGGATTTTCGATCAACCTGCTGACGCTGCTCGCGCTGGTGCTTGCGATCGGCCTCGTCGTGGACGACGCCATCATCGTGGTGGAGAACGTCAACCGCCACCTCGAGGAGGGCATGCGCCCGCTGCAGGCTTCGATCACCGCGGCGCGCGAACTCGCCAACCCGATCATCGCCATGACCGTGGTGCTGGTCGCGGTGTACGTGCCGATCGGCTTCCTCGGCGGCTTGACCGGCGCCCTGTTCACCGAATTCGCGTTCACGCTCGTAGGCGCGGTGACGATCTCGGCGGTGGTCGCGCTGACGTTGTCGCCGATGATGTGCTCGCGCCTGCTCAAGCATCACGAACCGACGGAGCACGGGCTGGAGGCGCGCCTGGTGCTGCTGCTCGACCGCGGCTTCGACGCGCTGCACCGGCGCTACGAGCGGCTGCTCGACCGCACGCTGAACTACGTCGCGGTAACCGCCGTGTTCGCGCTGATCGTGCTCGGCAGCATCTACTTCCTCTACGCCGGGGCCAAATCCGAGCTCGCGCCGCAGGAGGACCAGGGGATCATCATCACCATCTCCACCTCCTCGCCCAACGCGACGCTGCAGCAGCGCCAGCTGTACTCGCGCGCGGTGTACGAGGCATTCGCGCGTTTCCCCGAAACCGACCACGTGTTCCAGTTCGACGTGCCCGGCCAGTCGTTCGCGGGCCAGGTGCTCAAGCCCTGGGACCAGCGCACCAGGGGCGCGGCGCAGGTGCAGCCGGCGCTGCAGGGCGAGCTCGCGCACATCGCCGGCGCGCGCATCGCCGCGTTCCAGCCGCCGCCGCTGCCCGGCGCCTTCGGCCTGCCGGTGCAGTTCGTGATCCAGACCACCGAGCCGTTCGAGCGCCTGAACGAGGTCGCCGACGAATTCCTCAAGCAGGCGCAGACCAGCGGCAGGTTCATTTTCATCGACAAGGACCTGCACTACGACCTGCCGCAGTCGAAGATCGTCATCGACCGCGAGCTCGCGGCGCAGCTCGGCCTGCAGATGAGCGACATCGGCAATGCGCTCGGCTCCATGCTCGGCGGCGGCTACGTCAACTACTTCAGCCT
>JAAOZY010000200.1 GCA_012274205.1 Betaproteobacteria bacterium | reverse complement strand
TGCGCTCAACGGCAACCTGGATGATTTCATCGGCCACCTCGAGCGCGACTTCCGTCTGGAGCAGTTCCTCGAGCAGCTTGGCGACCTCGAGGCCACCTGCCGCCGCGCCGCCGAGGGAACGCGCTTCGGCGCCGACGCCGCGGCCGTCACCGAAGCGCTGATCGAAGTGTTCAAGCGCCTGCAGGCGGAGGCGCCGGAGCTGTTCGCGCCGGGCGCGAAGCGCAAGTCCGACTTTTTCCGCGACATCGCCGGCAGCCGCTATCTCGCCATCGGCGAAACCGTTTCAAAGGAAATGGGCATCCGCTACGACATGGTGCTCAACGTGTTCGACCGCTCGATCATCGAGGTCGAGAACCGCGTCTACGCCGACGCCATGACCACCAACCTGATGCGCGCGCTGGAGCGCACCTTCAAAGGCATGCCGGAAACCGCGGGCCGCGCCGACTCCATCCGCGCGCCGATCAAGAGCGTGCTCGACACCGAGCTCGAGGAAAGCTACGTGATTGGCACCGGCTACGGCCGCGCACGCCTGCCTTTTTCCAAGGAGCACATCCGCTCCGAAATCCTGTGCCACGGCCTGGGCGCGCACGTGATGTACCCGGGCACGGCCACGGTGCTCGACATCGGCGGCCAGGACACCAAGGCGATCCAGGTCGATCCGCACGGCATCGTCGAGAGCTTCCAGATGAACGACCGCTGCGCCGCGGGCTGCGGGCGTTACCTCGGCTATATCGCCGACGAGATGAACATGGGCCTGCACGAGCTCGGGCCGCTGGCGATGAAAGCGACCAAGAACGTGCGCATCAACTCGACCTGCACCGTGTTCGCCGGCGCCGAGCTGCGCGACCGCCTGTCGCTGGGCGAGAAGCGCGAAGACATCATGCTCGGCCTGCACCGCGCCATCATCCTGCGCGCGATGTCCATCCTGGCGCGCTCGGGCGGCGTGCGCAACGAATTCACCTTCACCGGCGGCGTGGCCAAGAACGAGGCCGCAGTGAAATCGCTGAACGACCTGGTGCGCGAGAACTACGGCGAGGTGAAGCTCAATATCGATCCGGATTCGATCTACACCGGCGCGCTCGGCGGCGCGACCTTCGCCTGGCGCGCGGTGGTCGAGGAAGGAAAAATCGTGGAGAACAGAACATGACCATAAGCGTCGGAATCGACATCGGCTCGGGCGTCGTCAAGACGGCGCTGTTCAAGACAGAGGGCGACAAGCCGGAATGGCTGGCGCGCCGCGTCGAGCGCATTCGCAAGCGCGACAACATGCAGCTCGCCAAAGACGGCTACGACGAGGTGCTCGAGGAAGCGGGGCTCAAGCCCGCCGACGTCGACTACGTGGCCACCACCGGCGAGGGCGAGAACGTGAAATTCGCCACCGGGCATTTCTACTCCATGACGACGCACGCCCGCGGCGCCATCTTCCTCAACCCGCAGGCGCGCGGCGTGGTCGACATCGGCGCGCTCAACGGCCGGGCGATCTATGTCGACGAGCGCGGCAAGGTGCTCGCCTACAAGATGACCAGCCAGTGCGCGTCCGGCTCCGGCCAGTTCCTGGAGAACATCGCGCGCTACCTCGGCGTCGCGGTCGAGGAGATCGGGCCGCTGTCCAAGTCGGCGCAAACGCCGGAGAAGATCAGCTCGATCTGTGCCGTGCTCGCGGAGACCGACGTCATCAACATGGTGTCGCGCGGCATCCCTACGCCCGACATCCTCAAGGGCATACACATGTCCATGGCCTCGCGCCTGGTCAAGCTGCTCAAGGTGACGGGCATCATGAAGGACACGGTGCTGCTGACCGGCGGGCTGGCGCTAGACGTGGGTTTGCTGCGGGCCGTGCAGGAAGAGCTCGTAAATGAGAAAATAACGGGGCTTACCGTGGTCAATCATCCCGATTCGATATGCGCCGGGGCGATAGGCGCGGCCTTGTGGGGTGCGTTCAGGCACGGCAAGCTGCGCGAATTGCAGCAGCGCGCTGCGGCGTGACCCAGGAAAACCGCGGGGAATTTCGCCCCGCGTGTAGCAACGGATTCTTTGAAGGAGAAGTAAATGGCACTGATGATCAACGACGATTGCACCGATTGCGACGCGTGCGTCGAATCCTGCCCGAACAAGGCGATTACCGCGGGCACCCCCTACGTGATCGATCCCCACCTGTGCACCGAGTGCGTGGGCGCCCATGACGAGCCGCAGTGCATGCTGGTGTGCCCGGCCGACTGCATCGTCGACAATCCGGACTACCGCGAAAGCAAGGAACAACTGACGGCGAAATACCACAGCATCCACGGCTGATTCCCGCGCCGGGGCTGCCCTCGGCCTGGCGGGCGCGTGCTCCCGGCAATTGCGCCGCGGCGGGCGCCCCGGCCCGCCTCCGGTACACTGCGCAAGCCATGTACTACGGGGAACGATTCAACAGCTACACCCACCTCGCCGGGCTGGTGCTCGCGGCCATAGGCGCGCCCTTGCTGATCGTGCTGGCGGCGCGCAGCGGCGATGCAGCGAAAATCGTCGGCTGCAGCATCTATGCCGCAGCCTTGTTCCTGCTGTTCGGCGCGTCCACGCTCTATCACGGCGTGCGCGGCCGGGCAAAGAAGTTCCTGCGCAAGCTCGACCACTGCTCCATCTATCTGCTCATCGCCGGCACCTATACCCCGTTCGCGCTGGTGACGCTGCGCGGCGCCTGGGGCTGGTCGCTGTTCGGCCTCGCCTGGGGGCTTGCTGCCGCGGGCATCGCGCAGGAATTCGTGTTCGGCAAAGGCGCGCGCCGCCTGTCGCTGCTGATCTACCTGGTCATGGGCTGGATGGGCGTGGCCGCATTGCGCCCGCTTGCCGCGGGTCTGGGCGCCGCCGGCCTCGCGTGGCTGCTCGCCGGAGGCTTACTCTATACGGCAGGCATCGTCTTTTACCTGCTGGACGAGCGCGTGCGCCATTTCCACGGCGTATGGCACCTGTTCGTGCTCGGCGGCAGCGCCGCGCATTACATCGCGATCGCGCGCTACGTCGCCTGAGCCCGAATTCGCAAGCCAGCCGAACCTCGTGGGAGCTTGCTCTTGCTCCCACAAGACATTTCGAGCTCAGGCCAGGCGCTTGAGGAAGGACAGGCGCTGGCTCGAGCCGAAGCCGGCGCGGTAGAAGAATTCGAGCAGGCCGAAATTGTCGCGCTCGACCACGGTCGCCACGCGTTCCACCCGCAGCGCCTCGAGATTGACGAACAGCTGCGACAGCAGCGCGCGGCCGATGCCGGCGCCGGTGAAGCCGGGGTCCACGCCTATGGTATCGATCACCGCGACCGGCTCGGTGCGGCCAAAATCGCCGAAATCGACCTGCGCCATGATGAATCCCGTGGCCGATCCGTCCTGATGCGCCACCAGTGATACGCGGATCGCCGAATCAAGCAGCGCCTCGTCCACGATGCGGCCGATGTAGGCGCTGCGGTCGCGCGCCATGATGCGCCGGTCGATGCGCACGATCTCCTCGAGGTCTGCGCGCTCGAGCGAACGCACGTCGACGCGGTCGCGCGCGAGCGCTTCGAAATCGTTGGCCTGCGGCATGCTGTGGTCGATTTCGGCGCTGTCGCGATGGTGCTCCGGCGCGAGGACCTTGTCCTCGTCACCGCCACCGATGCGCCCTGCATGGATTTCGCAGTCGATCACCTGGTTGCCGCCCAGCTGGAAGCCGGCGTGGTCAAGGAAGCTCAGCATGGCGTGATCGCGCCACGCAGCCTGCGTGCGCAGCTCATTCACCCCGTGCTTGCGCGCATCGGCCTCCAGCGCGCCGAGCAGCGCATCGCCGTAGCCGTGTCCTTGCTCGCCCGGGCGCACGCTGATCACCTCCAGCCGCAGCGCCGGCTCGACGCGGCCGTATTCGCCTTCCAGTTTGCGCGCGAGCACATAGCCCTCGAGCACGCCGTCTTCCTCGGCCGCATACTGGGTATGCAGCGCCGGCGCGCGCAGCGCCGCCTGCAGGCGGCGCTCGAAATAATCGCGGCGCGAACGCCCGGTGATCTGCGCGTCGATGTCCACTACCGTGTCCAGGTCCTGCGGCACCAGCCGCCGCAGCTTGATGCCCGAAACGGGGCCTGCCTTTGCACGCTCTGCCATGTGATTCTCCTAGTCTTGGAATCCGCAGCAACGCTCATTTTGCCACGGCCCGATTCCCGGGAACACGAGGGGATCCGCCCTTTCGTGTTCTGAATAAGCCTTAAGAGTTCATTTCAAAATGAGGGGACATCTCCCCTCATACTCCCCTATTTCGGGCGTTGCAAAATTTCATTTTGCAACGGGTTCTAACCCGACGCGTAGGCGCCGAACAAATCGCGATCGGTATCTTCGTCCAGCAGATTTTCCAGCACCGGCAGGAGGGCGCCGTCTTCCTTCTGCGCATGCGAACCGAGACGTTCGCTGAATTCGAGCGCCAGGGTCTTCATTGTCTGCCACTGTGCCGGCGCCGGCTCGCCGGCCAGCGTCTGCCGCAGCAGCCCGGCCAGCGGTTCCGCCACCGCGCGTATGGTGGCATGCTCCTCGTTGAGCAGCGCCACCAGGTCGCCGTCGCCGGCTTCCTCCAAGCGCGGAAACAGGTCCCTTTCCTCAAATTCGAAATGGCGCGCGACCTCGACCTCGATCGCGAGCAGCAGGGTGCGCGCAAATGCGGGCCATTCGGCATCGCCGGCCGCAGGCGGATAGGCGCCGGCGCGGCCGGTAAACACGCGCTCGACGCGGCCGAGCAGCTGCAGCGTGGCCGCGTGCTCCTCGTACAGGCGTTTGTTCGTTTGACGCTGGAAATCCATGCTCGGAACGGCTCCGGTTTCGAGACTATATGGTATTGTGGTACCACAATACCTATTTATGCCCCCGGAGTCAAGGCTTAATCCCGGATTCGGGCTCAGGCGCCGGCGCCGCCCCGCACGCTCAGCGCAGCTTGGGGCGCAAATCGCGCACCCGCACCGCCTTGCCCATGGAGCGCGGGATTTCGCCCGGCTCTTTCACCGTCACATCGGTGGTCACGCCGATGATGGACTTGATGTGATGGCGCACGGACTCGGCCACGACCGCGCGCTGCTCCTTCGTGGGCACCACGTTCGGCATCAGCTCCACTTCCACCGTAAGCTGGTCCATGCTGCCCTTTCGTTCCACCACCAACTGGTAGTGCGGCGCCACATCCGGCAGCCCCACCAGCACCGCCTCCACCTGCGACGGATAGACGTTGACGCCGCGGATGATGAGCATGTCGTCATTGCGGCCGGTGATGCGCTTGATGCGCACATGGGTGCGGCCGCAGGCGCAGCGCTCGGTCGAGAGGCGGGTGATGTCGCGCGTGCGGTAGCGGATCATCGGCAGCGCCTCCTTGGTGAGCGTGGTGATCACCAGCTCGCCGGTATCGCCTTCCTTCAGCCGTTTGCCCGTATCCGGATCGATCACCTCGAAAATGAAATGATCCTCCCAGCCGTGCAGTCCGGCCTGAGCTTCGGCGCACTCGCAAGCCACGCCCGGACCCATGATTTCCGACAGGCCGTAGATGTCCACCGCCCTGAGGCCGAGGCGCGCCTCGACCTCGCGCCGCATCGCCTCGCTCCAGGGCTCCGCGCCGAAGATGCCGATCTCCAGCTTGGATTTGCGCAGGTCCACGCCCTCCTTCTCCGCTACTTCGGCGATAACCAGCGCATAGGACGGCGTCGCGCACAGCACGCGCGCGCCAAAGTCGGTGATCAGCACGATCTGGCGCTCGGTACTGCCGCCGGACATCGGCACCACGGTCGCGCCGAGGCGCTCTGCGCCATAGTGCGCACCGAGCCCGCCGGTGAACAGGCCGTAGCCGTAGGCGTTGTGGATGACGTCGCCGGGCCGCCCCCCGGCGCAGGCCATGGAGCGCGCCATCAGATCGGCCCAGGTGGAGATGTCCTTCGCGGTGTAGCCCACCACGGTCGGCTTGCCGGTGGTCCCCGAGGACGCATGCAGCCGCGCCACCTCGGTGCGCGGACGCGCGAACAGGCCAAACGGATAGTGATCGCGCAGATCAGTCTTGAGCGTGAACGGCAGGCCGGCCAGGTCGTCCAGGCGCTTGAGGTCACCCGGCTCGAAGCCCTGCGCTTTCAGGCGACTGCGGTGGAATGGCACATTGTCATAGGCGTTCTTGATGCTTGCCTTGAGCCGGCGCAGCTGCAGCCGCTCGATCTCCGCGCGCGGCATGGTTTCGGCCGCCGCGTCGAACTTGTATGCGCCCGCCGCGCGCCGCGGCGCAGACTTGCGTGCAACCGGCGCCTTCCGCTTCACCGACGCGCCGCTCCTGCCACTGCCATGCGTACCCATGCTCTATCCTCCTTGCCTGAATTGAATTGCAGCCCCGGCCGCGGCGGCGCGGCTACTGCGCCTTGGCCAGCTTCGCCTTGAGCCTTTGCGCCGTTTTCTCGATATTGACGACAAACCGGTTGTGCTTGCCGCGCGCCACCTCTTCCACCGCATCGCGCGCGCTAAAATCGAAGCTCACGGCGCCGCCGTTGACCGCGGTCAGCGTGACGCTGATGTCCACCCACATGCCCATCATGGTGGCGCCGACATGATCCAGCTCCACCCGCGTGCCGACCGAATCCATGCCCTTGTCGATGTGCTCGAGCAGCAGGTCGCGGCACGCGTACTCGATGTCGTAGAGCATCTTCGGCGTGGCATAGACGCGGCAGTCGTCGCCCATGAAACTGATGGTGCGTTCGCGGTCGACCTGCACGCGCCGCGTGGCGGTGAGCCCTGGTTTGAGTGGTTCGCTCATTGTTGGTCCTTTGTCGGTTAAGCAACGGGTTGCGGATTCAATTGCGGCGCCTCAACGCGTCGGCGTACAGCCGCGCCTCGATGTAGCGCGCCAGCGCCCGCGTGGCGCGCCCGCTGTTGCGGAACACGCACACGCCCTGGTCCATCAGCGCGGCGGCCATCGCGTCATAGAGCTTGCCGCCGTCGACCACGCCGATGACCGGCTTGTCGTTGCGATCGGCCATCGGCGGCATCAGATGCACCGTGCTCTTCGGATCGCTGATGTCGTAGCCGGGCCGCAGCTTGCTTTGCTCCAGCGCGCGCACCGACGGGGCGGTCGGATCCAGCCCGACCACGACCGCGTCGATGTTCGGGTCCTGCAGGAAGGCCTCGGTAATCTGCAGATGCGCTTCGTCATCGGCGCCCGGATTGATGTCTATCGGATTCCTGACCTCGACCAGCGCATCGAGTTTCTTCGCCACCAGAATCTCTTCCACGCGCTTGACCGTATCTGCTTCGAGTTTGCCCATCCCCATCGAAAAGGTCTCGGTCTCGATCGAGTCGGCCATGCCCACCGCCTCGAAACCGGCGCCGCTGATGGCGCCCAGGCGCTTGCCGCCGATTTTCTTGCGGTGCAGGGCGCCGGCGACGTAGAACAGGTCGTCGAAGCCGGTGAAATCGTCGGCGACGATCGCGCCGGCCTGGCGCACCACCGACTCGAACAGGGCCGGCGCGCCGGCGATGGACGCGGTATGCCCCATGACGCCGCCGGCGCCGGGTTCGGTCCTGCCCGACTTGTACACCACCACGTCCTTGCCTGCGCGCACGGCCTTGCGCACCGCGCGGCAAAAATCGAGGCCGTCCAGATCCTTGAAACCCTCGACGTAGATGCCTATGGTCTCTATTTCGGGCCGTTCGGCGAAATAAGCGAGCATGTCGCCGTGGGTGAGGTCGGTCTGGTTTCCCAGCGCCAGCATGTAGCGCGGATCGAGCCAGGGATTCTGGCTCAGGCGGGTGATCATGAACGCGCCGCTCTGGCTCAGCATGACCGAGTTTCTTTCCGGTTTCTTTTGCGGCTTGGGCAGGCGCTCCAGCGGAATGAACCAGGAGTCGTAGGAGCCCGGATGCGACACCACGCCAAGGCAATTGGCGCCGAGAAACACCGGACCGCCGCCCTGCTTCGCGTGCGCGGCGTTGATCCTTCCGGCCAGGGCCGCGGCGGGCTCCCGGCTCTTTCTGGTCTCGCCCAGGCTGCCGGGGATCAGCATCACCGACTCCACCGAGTCGGTGTCGATGATTTCGTCCACGAGTTCGTACACGGCGCTGGCCGCCACCGCGACGATCAGCAGGTCGAGCTTGTGCTCCAGGGTCTTCAGGCTTTCGACGCAGAGCACGCCGTCGATTTCCTTCTCGCCCGGGCGGATGATCCGCAGGCGCTCCTTGCTGTAGCCGCTGCCCATGAGGTTGCGCAGGATGATACGGCCGAAATTCATGCCGCTGGCCGAGACGCCGATGATGCCGATCGAGGCCGGATGCAGCAGCTTGTCGATCTTGTGTATCGGGCGTGACAGGCGGCCGGCGCCCGGCGCGCCGAATTCGCAGCTGGCGCCCTGCACCTGCAACTGCGCGCCGACGTGCACCGGGTCGAGCACCAGGCTGCGCAGTACCAACGCAGTCTCAGTCTTGACCGGCGCGTGGCCGGCCGCGAGCGCGAGCAGCTGCGCGAAACAGGCCTTGAGCTGCGCATCGGCTACGGCTGCGCCTGCGCGCTTCGCCTGCGCAGCCAGCCTTTGATAGGCGAGCGTGCGCTTGAACAGGACCAGAAAATCCCCGGCGTCGGTCAGTTCCGCCGCGGCATGCACCGCGGCGCGGTCCTTCCTGAAATTGCCAGCATCGAGTTCCGCATCCACGCCGCCCACGCCGGCGCTCAGCACCAGGCCGAATTCGCGCGTGTAGTCGAGGCTGATGCGGATGTCGATCGCCGCCGTTTTCGCTTCAACTGCGCCGGCTTTGGCGAATCCGATGCCGAGACCGGACAGGAGTGTGCCCAGCTCGGCTTTGTCCAGCGCCGCGCGCCCGGCGTCTGCAGCCTGGCGAAACAGCGCCGCTGCCTGCGCGCGCAGCGCCGCCGCGTCGGGACCAGGATGTTTCGGATGTTGCATGGCAAACGCTCCTGTGCGCCGCTAAACGGATGCGGCGGCGCTCATCGGGTGCCGCGCACCGGCAGGTGCGGCAGCGCAAATCCCTGGTTGTAGGCGGCGCGCGTAATCAGCGCGAACTTGAACTGCCAGCCCGCGGCGAGCGCTGCCACGCCGGCGAGCAGCGCGGCGATGCGGGCGAAGTCGGGCGCGAACCAGCACACCAGTAACAAGGCGAGCGGCGCGATGGTGCCGAACTGAACCAGAATCTTTCCGGCCCGCTCGAGAATCGCCAGCGCCGCGCGCACCGTGCCTTTGGCCACGCTGCCGCGGTAGATCGACCAGGCCAGAACGCGCGCGATCAGCGCCAGCGAGAAATAGCCGAGCAGGCTGCGCGCGGGCTCCGCGAACAGCACCGACAGGGCGACGAACAGGCCGGCGCCCTCGGCGAGCGCAGTGGTGAATATGAGCCATATCAGCGGCGGCACGCGCCAGGCCGGTATGCCCTTGGCTGCCTGCAGAATGCGGCCCTGGCAATAGGCGAACACCAGGGCGCCGAGCGCCGCCGCGAGCGCCAGCGGCTGGCTTGCCAGCCACGCCGCTGCCAGGCCCAGCACGAACACCAGGCCCGCCGCAAACGATTCGCGCGTCATCCACGAGGTGAATGGATTGAAGCCGACGTTCATCGCGCGCAGCGGCCTGCCGATTTCGAACCAGACCGAAATCAGCCCGGCGCCGATCAGCGCCAGCCCGAGCAGGATCGCGGCGCGCAGGACCATGCCCGATGCGCCGGCAAGCGCCGCCGCCGCCAGCAGCCCCGCGCCGGCGCCGCCGAATATGAAATTGAAGGCGGCGCGAAAATCCCAGTTGGTCTGGTGCCATGGATTGGGACCGAATTTATCATTCATGCCGCCGCCTCCTTCAATTGCATCACGTTTTCACATTCGCGCTGTCGGCGTCCGGTCGCAATCGCGGTCGGTCGCATCCCCGCAATGCGGGGCCCCTGCTCCCTGCTCATGCGCCCACCTCCTCATTCTTATCCCAGATGTAGTAGAACCGCGGCCCCGTACCCAGCTCCTCATGCATGCGGAAGGTCTGGTTCTCGGCCAGCAGCTGCGACACATTGCTGTTCGGATCCTCGACGTCGCCGAAGCTCAGCGTCTGGGTGATGCAGCTGTTGACGCAGGCCGGCGTCGCTTCCGGATCGATGCCCGGCGTCAGCCCCTTGGCCAGGCCCGCGTCGATGCGCTCGACGCAGAAGGTGCACTTGGTCGCCACCGCGAGCCGCTTGGGATCGAAGGCCTGCGTCTCCTGGGCGGTGGCCTTGCCATAGGCGAAGCTCGCACGGTCGGTCTTGTAGCGCGCCTGGTAGGGACAGGCGACGGCGCAGTAGCTGCAGCCTATGCATAAATCGTAATCGATGGTGACGATGCCGTCCGGCCGCTTCTTGGTGGCGGTGGACGGGCATACGTGCATGCACGGCGGGTCGTCGCAATGCATGCAGCCCACCGGCACGAACACGCGCTTTACCGCCGGGTACTCGCCCACTTCCATGTCGAGCACGCGCCGCCATTGCACGTCCGGCGGCGTCGCGTTCGCCTGCTTGCACGAAGCCGTGCAGGTCTGGCAGCCGACGCAGCGGCGCAGGTCCGCCACCATGGCCCAGCGGGTCATTTTCCACCCCCTGTGCGCTTGAGGCTCACGCGCACCACATCCGCGCTGGAACCGGTGGCATCGGTCAGTTCCATCGACATCGGCACCAGCGAATTCATGCTGGGCACGCCAAAATCCTTGGCATAAGGCGTAGCCCAGTGGCTGAACTGCCCGATCAGCAGCAGCGTGTCCGGGCGTATACCCTGGCGCACCACCGCCTTGGCGCTGACGCTGTTCAGGGGCGTGGCGATCTCGACCAGGTCGCCGTCGGCGATGCCGAATTTTTCCGCCGTGCCGGTGTTGATGATCACGCCGCGATGGCCCGCAATATTGTCGGCGACTTCGTGGATCATCTGGATGCCGACGTTGTTGCCCCAGGAGTACTGCATGCTGCGCGAGGTGATGAGCCAGAACGGAAAGTCCTTGGTCGTGCCGCCCATGCGCAGCAGCGATTTTTCCCACAGGCCGGGGAAGTCCTTCCATTTCGGCAGGGTCTGATACTCCGCGAGCTGCTCGTCCCACCAGTGCATGTCCTGCTCGTGCAGCCGCTTGCCCAGTTCCTTGCCGATGCGGTACAGACGCTCCTGGTATGGCAATTCGAAGCGCAAGCCCTGCGCCGCCAGCGTGGGGAACAGATACCAGTCCGCGTGCGGGAACGGCTTGGTGGCGAGGCCATGCTCCTTCCACCAGGCGAGGTCATGCACATCCTTGCCGTCGCTGAGCTCGGCGCTGGCCGCTTTGCACACGGCGTCCCAGATCTCGTCGCGGCCGTGGGCCAGCGTCGGATCGATGGAAAAGTCCCAGCTTGCCCCTTTGAGCGGCACGCCGCCGGCGCCGCGGTTGATCGCCGCGTTGTATGGTTCCAGCAGGCCGCTGCGGCGCGCGAGCTCGGTGGCGATGTCGGTGAAATCGCGCGCCTCGCCCTGAGCCGTCACCACCGGCTGGCGCAGCGCGTAGCCCTCGTGCTCCCAGAACTGCTCGATGTACTTGGAGCCGCCGATGCGGATCAGCTGCAGGCTCTCAAGGTCGGTCGCATCCGGCAGCAGGATGTCGGCCATGTGGTTGGTCTCGTCGCGCGTGTAGGCCATCGCCACCACGAACGGAAAGCGCGCCATGGTCGCGGACACGCCCTTGGTGTCCCAGAAGGAAATCGCGGGATTGGTGCGATAGACGAACCAGATTTCGGGCAGCGTGACCGTGGGCAGGCCCTTGGGCGTCTCCTTTTGGAACATCCAGGAGAAATGCGTGGGGCCGAGCGCCTGGCTCCACGGCCCGTTGGCCGCCAGCGGCACCATGGTGCGGTAGGCGTTGCGGATGTTCGGCCGCGCGCTCCAGTGCTCGGGGTCGGTCGGATTCATCGGGTAGTGCATGAATCCGTCCGGCCCGGGCTTCACGCTTTCGTGGCGCTCCGACAGCGGACGATTGAGCCGCACCGTGGTCCCGAGCGTGCCGCCTGGCACCTCCAGGCCGCCGACCAGCACGGCGAGCAGGGTGCGCGCCCAGACGCACTCGAAGCCGCCCCAGCCGTTGTTGACCGTCTTGCCCAGGCTCACCGACACCGGGCGGAACGGCATGGTCTTGCCTTCGATCTCGATGGTCGCCCCGATCTGGGCGTGATCGAGGTACTCGTTGGCGATGCG
>JAAOZY010000199.1 GCA_012274205.1 Betaproteobacteria bacterium | reverse complement strand
TTCCGCGCCGGCATCAAGTCGGGCGACCTGATCATCAAGCTGGACGAGACGCCGGTCAAGGGCATGACCCTGAACGACGCGGTGAAGCGTATGCGCGGCAAACCCAAGACCCCGATCCGCCTCACGGTGCTGCGCAAAGGCGAGCCCAAGCCGCTGGAAATCACCCTGGTGCGCGACGTCATCAAAGTGCAGAGCGTAAAGTCCAAGATGGTCGAGCCGGGCTATGGCTACCTGCGCGTAGTGCAGTTCCAGGAGCACTCCACCGAGAACGTAGTGCGTCACCTCAATGATCTCTACAAGAAAGGCCAGCTCAAAGGGCTGGTGCTGGACCTGCGCAACGACCCCGGCGGCCTGCTCACCGGGGCGGTGGGCATCTCGGCCGCGTTCCTGCCGCCCAAATCGGTGGTGGTCACCACCGACGGCCGCACCGAGGACGCCAAGCGCAAGTATCTGGCCAGCACCGAAGACTATCTGCGCGGCGGCGGCGACGACTATCTGAAGAGCCTGCCGGCCGCGGTGAAGAATGTGCCCATGGTGGTGCTGGTCAACGGCGGCTCGGCCTCTGCCTCCGAAATCGTGGCCGGCGCGCTGCAGGACCACAAACGCGCGCTGGTCATGGGCACCCAGACCTTCGGCAAAGGCTCGGTGCAAACCATCATGCCGCTGGGCAACCACACTGCGATCAAGCTGACCACCGCGCGCTATTACACACCCAGCGGCCGTTCGATCCAGGCCAAGGGCATCACGCCGGACATCGTGGTGGAAGAGCCGGGTATCGACACCCGCGCCTTCCTGCGCGAAGCCGATCTCAACCGCCACCTGTCCAACGACAAGGACGCCAGCGCAGGCGCGGCCAAGCCGGCGGCGCGCCCCGAGGACAAGCCCAAGAGCGAAGGCGGCGAGGAACCGGCGAAGCCCATAGAGTTCGGCTCGGACAAGGACTTTCAGCTGACCCAGGCGGTGAACATGCTGAAAGGCCTGCAGATCATCCGCAAGAACTAGCGCTCGGCGTGAACCGCGCGAACAACTCCCGCGGTTCGCCACCGGCACCTTGCGTTTTTCGCCCCCATGAATGACCACCAGCTGCTGCGCTACAGCAGGCATATCCTGCTGCCCGAGGTCGGCATCGAAGGCCAGGAAAAGC
This sequence comes from Betaproteobacteria bacterium, assembly GCA_012274205.1. Classification (GTDB taxonomy): domain Bacteria; phylum Pseudomonadota; class Gammaproteobacteria; order Burkholderiales; family SG8-39; genus 2-12-FULL-64-23. The sequence goes on along the minus strand of JAAOZY010000199.1, from coordinate 5,857 downwards.
TGCTGGCGGCGCACGCGCTGGTCATCGGCGCCGGCGGACTTGGCTCGCCCGCATGCATGTACCTCGCGTCCGGCGGCGTAGGGCGGATCACCCTGGCCGACGGCGATTCCGTCGATCTCACCAATCTGCAGCGCCAGATCCTGCACACTACGGCGGCGGTGGGCAGGGCGAAAGCATTTTCAGGCAAGGACACCCTGGCCGAGATCAACCCCGAAGTCGAAGTGAACGCGATTCCGGAGCGCCTGGAAGGCGCAGGGCTGGACCGCCTGGTCGCGAGCGCGGATGTGGTGCTCGACTGCTCCGATAATTTCGCCACGCGCCATGCGGTCAATCGCGCCTGCGTACGGCACGCCAAGCCGCTGGTGTCCGGCGCCGCGATACGCTTCGACGGTCAGGTCAGCGTGTTCGACCTGCGCTCGGCCGAAGCCCCGTGCTACAACTGCCTGTTTCCGGAAGATACCGAAGCCGAGGAAACCCGTTGCGCCGTGATGGGCGTATTCGCGCCGCTTACCGGCATCATCGGCACGACGCAAGCGGCCGAGGCGCTGAAGCTGCTCGCCGGCGTCGGAGAATCGCTCAGCGGCCGCCTGCTGCTGCTCGACGGCCTCGCGATGGAGTGGCGCTCGATCCGGCTGTCCAAAGACCCCGCCTGCATGGTCTGCAGCGCAAACAGTTAGATACGGCTCCGCCTAGCCCAGCAGCATCGGACCTTGCTGCTGCCATAGCTCCGTCGGCAGCCGCTTGAAGCCGCTCTTCGGTCTGAACGAAAAAGGGGGCATGGCCCCCTTTAAATCCCCCAAATCTGGCGGCTCCGCCTAGCCTAGCAGCATCGGACCTTGTTGCTGCCAAAGTTCCGTCGGCAGCCGCTTGAAGCCGCTCTTCGCGCTGAACGAAAAAGGGGGCGACGCCCCCTTTTAGATCCCCCAAGTCAGGCGGCTTCTCTAACCTAGCAGCATCGGACCTTGCTGCTGCCATAGCTCCGTCGGCAGCCGTTTGAAGCCGCTCTTCGCGTATTGATGCCAGCGGCCGACGATATAGGCGAGCATCAGGTTCGCCTGGGCCGCCGCATCCACGCTCTTGTCTATCTCGCCCTGCGTCGCCGCGAGGCGCAGCGACTGCTTCAGCGTCGCCTCGAGCCGGTCGTGCAGCTGGTTGATGCGTGCCTGCAGGCGCGCATCCTCGTTCACCAGCGCATCGCCGATGAGCACGCGCGTCATGCCCGGGTTCTTTTCGGCAAAGGACAGGAGCATGGCGGCAATCGCGTGCGCCTGCTTCAGCCCGCTGTCCTGCTCCGTGCTGATCTTGTTGATCAGGCTGAAGATGGTTTCTTCGACGAAGCCGATCAGGCCCTCGTACATCTGCGCCTTGCTGGCAAAGTGCCGATACAGCGCGGCTTCGGACACATCGAGTTTGGCGGCGAGCGCGGCCGTGGTGATTTTTTCGCTCCGCGGCGCCTGCAGCATTTGCGCCAGGACTTGCAGGATCTGGTTCTTGCGTTCGCCTGTTCGAGTTCCCATCCCTCGCCTCGCTGGATATGCAGATGTGCGCCGATTCTAGCTGATGGAGTTGGTAAGCGCTAACAATTTTAGAGGCCCAGCCGTCCCAGCAGGCGCGGCAGCTCGAGCACCGAAGCGGTCTTGACGTCGACATAGGCGGGGGTGCGCGTCTCGCGCGTGACCCACACCGTTTTCATGCCCAGGCGTTTGGCCGGCCGCAGGTTTTCGCGGCTGTCTTCGACCATGACACAGCGCGAGGCGATCAGACCGTGCGTGCGCAGCAGGCTGTGGAAAGCTTCCAACGAAGGCTTGGGCCGGAATCGCGTGGACTCGATGCAGTGCAGGGCGTCGAAGTGCCCCGCCACGCCGATGATCTGCAGCACCGCCCTTGCGTATAGGCCGGGGGCATTGGACAGGACCAGCTTGCGCCCGGGCAGGCGGCGCAGCATGGCGGCCAGCCCGCGCTCGTAGACCACCATATTGGAGAGATCGGGGAAGTCGTGCGTCTCGCGCAGGAAGTGCCCAGGGTCGGTGCCGTGGTGGCGCATCATGCCGAGCAGTGTCGCGCCGTACCTGCGCCAGTAGCGTGCGCGCAGATCGCCGGCGTCCTCCTCGCTCAGGCGCAGGTGCCGCTGCAGATAGGCGGTCATGCTGCGGTTGATATGCGGGAAGATGTGCGGTGAGGCGTTGTGCAGGGTGTTGTCGAGGTCGAACACCCAGGTAAGCCTTGTTGGCATTGTTACGCATCCATCCTAAAATCGCCGCATGCAGCTGACGCCCAACTTCTCGCTCGAGCAGCTGAGCTATTCCGAAACCGCACAGCGCGAACGCATCGACAATACGCCGGGCGCGGACATCGTCGACAATCTGCGCCGCCTCGCCGAAGGCCTGGAACGCGTGCGCATCCTCACCGGCTGCCCGCTGGAGATCTCCAGCGCCTACCGCTGTCCCGAGCTTAACCGCCGCGTCGGCGGTGCGTCGAGCTCGCAGCACACGCAGGGGCTGGCCGCGGATTTCACCTGCACCGGATTCGGGGCGCCCGCAGATATTATCAAAGCCATCTGCGCCTCCGGCATCGAATTCGACCAGTGCATACTGGAGTATGCGCAGTGGGTGCACATCTCCTTCAGCCAGGCGCCACGCGGCAGGGTGTTGTCGATCTACGATGCCGCGCAGGGCTATGTCGACGGCCTGCGGGACGCGAGCGGCAAGCAGATCGCCTAGAGGCGCATCGGCAGGTCCATCGTTGCTGCGCGCGATGAATCCAGAAAAGCATATCACTCGGCGCTACGCGCCTCGGGATGACCTTGTGCCCGGCTTGTGCCGGGCCAGGTCACTTGCCGCGGATCAGCGTGCCCACGCCCTGGTCGGTGAGAATTTCCAGCAGCAGCGCGTGCTCGACGCGGCCGTCGATGATGTGCACGCTTTTCACGCCGCTCCGGGCCGCATCGAGCGCCGAACTGATCTTGGGCAGCATGCCGCCGGAGAGCGTGCCGTCGGCGAACAGGCCATCGATGTGTTTTGCGGTAAGCCCGGTAATCAGCTTCCCGTCCTTGTCCAGCACACCCGGGGTATTGGTGAGCAGCACCAGCTTTTCCGCCTTCAGGATTTCGGCCAGCTTACCCGCCACCAGGTCGGCGTTGATGTTGAAGGACTCGCCGTCGGCCCCCACGCCTATCGGCGCGACCACCGGAATGAAGCCGCCGGCTTCCAGCACCGATATCACCTGCGGATCGATCGAATCTATTTCTCCCACCTGGCCGATATCCAGCATCTGCTTCGGCTTGTCCTTGTCGTGCAGCATCAGTTTCTTCGCACGGATGAACGCGCCGTCCTGGCCGGTGAGGCCCACCGCCCTGCCGCCCGCCTGATTGATCAGCGTGACGATGTCCTTGTTGACCGCGCCGCCGAGCACCATCTCGACCACATCCATGGTCTCGGCGTCGGTCACGCGCATTCCCTGCACGAACTCGCCTTTCTTGCCGATACGCGTGAGCAGCGCCTCGATCTGCGGGCCGCCGCCGTGCACCACCACCGGATTCATGCCGACCAGCTTCAGCAGCACCACATCGTGGGCGAAGCTCTTCTGCAGGGCGGGATCGGTCATCGCATTGCCGCCGTACTTCACGACGATGGTCTTGCCGTGAAAGCGCTTGATGTAGGGCAGCGCCTCGGCGAGGGTCTGGGCCTTGAGCGCGGGCAGGGCAGGCGTGGACATGGAGCTGGGCCTTAGAGTTTATTTCAATATGAGGGGATACCTCCCCTCATACTCCCCTATATAGGCGTTGCAAAATTTCATTTTGCAACGGGTTCTTAGGGTCCGTTAACAATCAGCATGCTGGCAACGCCCGTCTTCCGGGCAAGCGCATTTTACCGCCCCCGCAACGAAAAAAGGCGGCCTGAGGCCACCTTTTCCCTTGGGCGCCGACGCGCTGGCGCGGCTACGGTCGCTTGCGGCTACTTCTTCGCGGTCGCCCCGAGCTCCCGCACCTGCGCCTGGATCTCTATGGTCTTGAACGTCTTGTCCTTCGCCTCGAAACGCAGCTTGATCGGCACCGCCTCGCCCTTTTTCAGCGGCTGCTTCAGATCCATCAGCATGACGTGATAGCCGCCGGGCTTGAGTTCGACCGCCTTCCCCGCCGGCAAGTCCAGCCTGGAGATCGGCCGCATATGCATGACGTTGTTCTCCATGGTCATCTCGTGGATCTGCACCGAACCCGCCACCGGGCTCTCCACTGCGACCAAAGTCGCCGACTCGCTCGCGGTGAGCTGCATGAAGGCCCCGGTGGCCTTCTGCCCGCGCACCGTGCCGCGCACCCAGGGCTCCCGGATGGTCACTTCCTGTGCGTGGACCACACTGGTCGGCAGGCCGCCGCCCAGCACCAGACCGATGGAACCGAACAGGACGGCTCGAGTGGAATGCTTCATCGTTTTTGTCTCCATGGATATCCTATAAAACGTAACGCGCCAGGTCCTCGGATTGCGCCAGGTCCTTCAGGCGCCCGTCGACGTACCCGGCGTCTATGGTGATGGCCTCGTCATCGCGCTTGCCCGCGTCGAAGGAAATCTCCTCCAGCAGCTTTTCCATCACCGTATACAGGCGCCGCGCGCCGATGTTTTCGGTTTTTTCGTTGACCGCGAACGCGATTTCCGCCAGGCGCTTGACGCCCTCCGGCCGGAACGCGAGCTTCACCCCCTCGGTGGCGAGCAGCGCCTGGTACTGGCGCGTGAGGCAGGCATCGGTCTGGGTGAGAATGCGCTCGAAATCGGCGGCCGACAGCGAATCGAGTTCCACGCGTATCGGCAGCCGCCCCTGCAATTCCGGAATCAGGTCGGAGGGCTTGGCCATGTGAAAAGCGCCGCTGGCGATAAACAAAATGTGGTCGGTCTTGACCATGCCGTACTTGGTGCTCACCGTGGTGCCTTCGACCAGCGGCAGCAGATCGCGCTGCACCCCCTGGCGCGAAACGTCGGCGCCCGACATTTCCGCGCGGCTCGCGATCTTGTCGATCTCGTCGATGAATATGATGCCGTTCTGCTCGGCGTTGGCGAGCGCATGGGCCTTCAGCTCTTCGTCATTGACCATGCGCGCCGCCTCTTCGTCCGCCGCCAGCTTCAGCGCCTCGCGGATTTTCAGCTTGCGCGTCTTCTTGCGCCCGCCCGACAGATTCTGGAACATGCCCTGGATCTGCGAGGTCAGCTCTTCCATTCCGGGCGGGGCGAATATCTCCATCTGTGCCGGCGTTGCCGCCAGTTCGATTTCGATCTCCTTTTCGTCGAACTCGCCCTCGCGCAGCCTTTTCCTGAATTTCTGCCGCGTTGCGGATGCGTCCGTACCTGCCGAAATCGCGACCGCCCCGCTGTCCGGCCGCTCGAATCCGATCGTGCTGCGCGCCGGGGGGAGCAGCACGTCGAGCACGCGCTCCTCGGCTGCGTCCTCGGCGCGGACTTTGACTTTGCGCATCTCCTGCTCGCGCGTCTGTTTGACGCTGATCTCGACCAAATCGCGGACGATCGTATCAACATCACGGCCGACATAGCCCACTTCGGTGAACTTTGTCGCCTCGACCTTGATAAACGGCGCGTCGGCGAGCTTGGCCAGGCGCCGCGCGATTTCGGTCTTACCCACGCCGGTCGGCCCGATCATGAGTATGTTCTTGGGCGTGATTTCATGGCGCAGCGGCTCCGCCACCTGCTGCCGGCGCCAGCGGTTCCTGAGGGCGATCGCGACCGCCCGCTTGGCGCGGTCCTGGCCGATGATGTGCTTGTCCAGTTCGTGGACGATTTCCTGCGGGGTCATATGCGACATGGCTTGTAGCCGAATAGGGTTGGACAGCAGGCGTATGGCTTGCGTTTCCTCA
>JAAOZY010000198.1 GCA_012274205.1 Betaproteobacteria bacterium | reverse complement strand
GCGGCACCGCTCGCATGGCAGGCGCTGCACACCGTCTTGTACACATCCTCGCCGCTGCGCGGTCCTGCAGCGGCGCTAGCTCCGGCTTCGGCGATCGCCAGGTCCGCAACCGGCTTCAGGCGCCTGGCCACGGCGTCGGGCGTCATCGCCGCGCTGTCCATGTCGACACTGCGGATATTGGTTACGAACTGCGACAGCATGACGATCAGCAGGATCGGCACCAGGAACGCGAGCGCGATCGTGGTTATCAGCTGCTTGGGCGTCTTGATCGGGGACTCGTGCCCCTCATCGTGCGCATTCTGGCTCATGGGTATCCTTCCTTGCCTGGTTTCTGTATGGATAAGGGGCTGACGCAGCTTCCGGCGTCATGCACGGCGCTAGCCTGGCGTTCCCCTGGGGCCGGGGCGGTTTCGGCGTGTTCCCGGCCGCGGCTAAGTCGTTGCAAACGCGCGCATTATAGTCGCAATTTCTCCCCGCATGAAAGCGCCGGCCCGGCAAAGGCGGGTATAAGCCGGTATACTTTGGGCCACGCGCCCGTAGCTCAGCTGGATAGAGTGTTGGTTTCCGAAACCAAAGGTCACAGGTTCGACTCCTGTCGGGCGCGCCAATTTCATTCGCGCGCCGGCGTTTCCGCTGGCCGGATCGCGCCCGACCCGCCCGCCCTTAGTTGCGCAGCGCCGCGCCGACGATGTCCTGAGCTTCGCGCACGATCTGCGCCAGGTGCTCTGCGCTGGTAAAGCTTTCCGCGTAGAGCTTGTAGATGTCCTCCGTGCCGGAGGGGCGCGCGGCGAACCAGCCCGCAGCCGTGGTCACCTTCAGCCCGCCGATGGGGGCATCGTTGCCGGGAGCGCGCGTGAGCCGGGCGAGGATGGGATCGCCGGCGAGCGTCGCGGCCTTCACGCTGTCGCCGGTGAGGTGCTTGAACGCGGCCTTCTGCGCCGGCGTGGCCGGCGCGTCGATGCGCACATAATGCGGGCTGCCGTACTGCGCCGCCAGGTCCAGGTAATAGCGCCCCGGGTCCTTGCCGGTGACGGCGGTGATTTCGGCGGCCAGCAGGCCGAGAATGATGCCGTCCTTGTCGGTGGTCCAGGCAGAACCGTCGCGGCGCAGGAAGCTCGCGCCGGCGCTCTCCTCGCCGCCGAAGCAAATGCTGCCCTCGAGCAGGCCGGCCGAAAACCACTTGAAACCCACCGGCACTTCGATGAGGCGGCGGCCGGCACCCGCGACCACGCGGTCGATCAGCGCGCTCGATACCAGGGTCTTGCCCACCGCGGCCGCAGTCGACCACTGCGGCCGGTGCGCGAGCAGGTAGTGGATCGCAACCGCGAGGAAGTGATTGGGATTCATCAGGCCTGCGGAGGGCGTGACGATGCCGTGGCGGTCGGCGTCGGTGTCGTTGCCCCAGGCGATGTCGTAGCGCTGCGCGAGGCCGACCAGGCCCGCCATGGCGTAGGGGCTGGAACAGTCCATGCGGATCTTGCCGTCGTGGTCCAGGGTCATGAAGCCGAAGGCCGGATCGACGTTCGGATTGACCACGTCGATGTCCAGGCCGTAGTGCTCCGCGATCGGCTTCCAGTAGGCCACCGCGGCGCCGCCGAGCGGATCGACGCCGATCCTGAGCTTCGCCGCGCGGATCGCATCCATGTCGATCACGTGCTCGAGATCGGCGATATAGGGCGCGGCGAAATCTTCCGCGCTGATGCTGGGTTCGGCGAGCGCCTGCGCATAGGGCATGCGCTTCACCTCGCGGTTGCCCGTTTCGAGCAGGGCATTGGCGCGCTGCTCGATCCAGCCGGTGACATCGGTATCCGCCGGGCCGCCATTGGGGGGATTGTATTTGATGCCGCCGTCCTCCGGCGGGTTGTGCGAGGGCGTGACCACCAGCCCGTCCGCGCGCGCCGCGCCGCGGTCGCGGTTGTGCGCGAGGATCGCGCGCGAGATCACCGGCGTCGGCGTGTAGCCGTCGTCGAGCTGGATGCGCGTGTGCACCCCGTTGGCCGCGAGCACTTCGAGCGCGGTGCATTGCGCCGGCCCGGACAGCGCGTGCGTGTCCTTGCCGAGGTAGAGCGGGCCCGCGATCGCGTGCTTGCGGCGGTATTCGCATACCGCCTGCACGATGGCGAGGATGTGGGCTTCGTTGAAGCTGCGCGCGAACGCGCTGCCGCGATGGCCGCTGGTGCCGAAGGCGACACGCTGCGCCGGATCATTGGCGTCCGGCATGTCGCGATAGGCGCGTAGCAGCGCTCCCATGGCGATCAGCATGTTCGCGGGGGCCGGCTTTCCGGCGAGGGGATGGACCATGATGTTGTTCCCGGCTTGAGTGAAAGCAAAATTCGGTGCCTGCCCTATTGTCCCCATTTGCGCCGCTCCGCGCCAGCCGCGCACGCGGGCGCCGTTGATTTAGATCAAGCGCAACGCGGCGCGCCGCGCTAGCATCTGCGCTGATACACTGGCGCAATAGCTCTTCGCGAACCGCATCGGCCGCAATTCGTGCGCCGCGGCTTCATTCCAGCCCGCCGCGGCGCGCGCAGCGCAAACACAGGAACCAAGCATGACCGCCATCAGCCGTTATCCGGTACCCAAGCTCGAGGACCTGCCGCAGGACGTGCGCGAGCGCATCGTCGCGGTGCAGGAAAAATCGGGCTTCGTGCCCAATGTGTTCCTCACTCTTGCGCACCGCCCGGACGAATTCCGCGCCTTCTTCGCCTACCACGACGCGCTGATGGAAAAGCAGAGCGGCCTGACCAAGGCCGAGCGCGAAATGATCGTGGTCGCCACCTCCGGCGCCAACCAGTGCCAGTACTGCGTGGTCGCGCACGGCGCGATCCTGCGCATCCGCGCCAAGAACCCGCTGATTGCCGACCAGGTCGCGGTCAATTACCGCAAGGCCGACATCACGCCGAAACAGCGCGCCATGCTCGATTTCGCCATGAAGACCGCAGTCGAGCCCTGGACCATCTGCGATGCCGATTTCGACACCCTGCGCGGCCACGGCTTCACCGACGAGGACATCTGGGACATCGGCGGCGTCGCCGCGTTCTTCGCGCTGTCGAACCGCATGGCCAACCTGATCAACATGCGGCCCAACGACGAGTTCTACAAGCTCGGGCGCGAAGCGCGCTAACGCGGGCAAGACTTGAATGCCGCTGCGAAGCCTTCTTGCAGCGGTCCGACTTAGGGGAGTATGAGGGGAGATGCTCAAGGGAAGTCCCCTTGGGGGATATCCCCTCATCTTGTGAGAGGCTCCGATGCGACTGCTGGCGGTCTGGGTGATCAATGCGCTGTCGCTGCTTGCGGTCCCTTATGTGCTGCCCTCGGTCAGCGTCGACAGCCTGTACATCGCGCTG
>JAAOZY010000033.1 GCA_012274205.1 Betaproteobacteria bacterium | reverse complement strand
CGAGCGCATACCCAACCCGCATATTCGCGCGCGCTGGCGCAAGGCGGCGACCGGCGGCATTTCGGCAGACGACCTGAAGCCGTCGATTGCGCGCCTGACCGAGATGGTAGAGCGCATGGATCGCACGCTGCAGGATGCGCCCTGGCTCGCGGGCGAGGAGGTCAGCCTCGCCGACATCGACATCGCGCCCTTCGTGCAGCGCCTCGTGCGCATCGACCTGTTCGGCCTGGTCGCGGCGCGTCCCCGCGTGAACGACTGGTATGCGCGCATCACTTCACGCCCAGCCTATTCCAGCGCGATGCCGCCTGCGGGCTCCGAAGGCAGCCAGCCGGCGCCCGACTGAGATCCACGCGGCGGGCTTGCGGTCAGGCGGTCAACAGGATGTTGCCGAAATGCGCATTGGCGTTTGCTCGCCAAGTATTGTTCGAGCCCTGCTTGGCTCCCCGACCAGGGCAAAACTGGGCACTGGAAAGAGGTTATTTCTTTGGCCTGACCGGCAGGAATCGACCCGTTGCAGTTACTAGCTCCACGCGATAGCAGCCAGTCGGCTAAACGCCTCCACTCGACTATAGCAGTCCAACGTCGCAAAACAGCTTTTCGATTTTTGGGCAGCGCAGCGTGACCCTTTCGTCTCATGCCATCAAGATTATTGAGTCGCTGCATTCGAATGAGAATAAGTCGCACTGGTTTGTGTGAGCGCGACGGCGACCTGCCGCACATGTATCCGCGTAGTATGCATGGTCTTACCGTGTTTCCCGGCCACGCTAACGCTTTGGCGTGATGCCAAGAGGGGACTGGCTTATGGAGCCACACGCAGGGAACCGCATTTCAAACGCAATCGCCAAGGCGTCCGGCGCGTTTGCTGCAATTCTTGGGTTCATTGCTCTTGCCGGATGGATTTTGGAACTTCCTGTCCTTGTCAGTCTCGGACACGGTTGGATTCCAATGGCGCCGAGTACCGCGCTGCTGTTCGTGTTGTGTGGAACCGCAATGTTCTTCAGCACCAGGGTGCCACTAAGCCGCGCTGCTCACTGGACGTGCGTCGCCGTCGGGGCGGCAGTGGCTGTAATCGGTCTACTGCTTTTTTTCTTGTCCTATCTGGGCATACGTCTTGAGGCCGAGCACCTCGGCTTAGCCATTTCCGGCACGGTAGGGGAAGAGCCCATCGGGCACATATCCCCGGCAACAGCGCTGTGCTTCCTGCTCGCCGGTTTGTCGCTCGTGGCCGTGCTTACGTCTCCTACCGATCGCCCCGGACGGGCGATGGCAGGCTTTTGGATTGCCGGCCTCATGGCGATTGCCAGCATCGTTTTCCTGCTTGCCTATCTTTTCGGGACGCCTTTGCTCTATGGCGGGAAGTTCATACCGCCTGCGATGACGACGAGCATCGCTTTGGCAGTGCTCGGTGCAGGCCTGCTGGCATTTGCCAAGCCGCGGGCGTGGGCGCTCGACCAGACCATTGACGAAGAGACCCTGCGCGGATCGCGTTTCTTGGTGCTCGTATTTGCACTCATGACAATCGGCCTTGTCACCGCCGGCGCCGTTTACCACCATAGTCAGGCTAAACAGCATCGCACTGCGATCGAGCGCGAGTTATCCGCCATTGCCGATTTGAAGGTGAGCGAGTTGGTGAGTTGGCGGAAGGAGCGGTTTAGCGACGCAGCGCTCCTTTACGGGAATCCCGTATTCGCCGAACTGGTGCGGCGCGCTCTCGGAAGCGCGCCGGACGCACAGGCCCGGGACCAGCTTTACACTTGGCTGCAACAAATCCGGAGGGCCTATGGGTACGAGGAGATCATCCTGACGGACGTGCACGGTGTTGCGCGAATCTCGATTCCCGATAATGCGCCCGCTGCCAACAATCTCGAAAGTGCTCGCCTAGCCCTGCTGTCTGGTCAGGTCACCATGAACGATTTTCACCTGGATGAGCCTGGCGGTAAGCCCGATCTGTCGTTGCTGGTGCCCATTCTCGACGATGCGGCCGGCGGCCGGCCCTTGGGCATCGTGACGCTTGGGATCGACCCCCGCATATCTCTTTATCCGATGATCGAGCGCTGGCGCGCCCTCAGCCTCACCGCCGAGACGGTGCTGGTGCGCCGCGACGGCGACGATGCGCTGTTTCTAAGCGAGCTCAGGTTCCGGAAGAACACCGCCCTCTCGCTGCGCATCCCGCTAACCAGAACTGAAGTGCCCGCGGTGAAAGCTGTGCTGGGGCAGGAAGGGATTGTGGAAGGTAGGGACGACCGCGACGTGCCGGTAATCGCGGCGGTAAGAGCGGTGCCCGGCACGCCCTGGTTCCTGATCGCTCGCATGGATACTGATGAATATCTGGCGTCGATCGAGGAGTCCTTGTGGCTGACGGCTGGGCTCGTCGGTGCGCTGCTTCTAGCCTCCGCTGCGGCTTTGGGACTCATCTGGCGGCAACAGCGTGTGCGTCATTACAAGGAACGAACCCGTGCCACCGAGGCCCTCGCCGCGGGGGCGGCACGCTATCGCGCAGTAATCCAAACCGCCACGGATGCTATCGTGACCGCGGACAGTTCGGGAATAATCGCCGGATGGGACGCGAGCGCCGAGCGCCTATTCGGCTACGCGGAAACCGAGGTCATTGGGCAGCCACTGACGCTGCTGATGCCGGAACGATTCCAGGACCGGCATGTCGATGGCATGAAGCGGGTGCAATCCGGTGGGGAGCGGCGCGTCATTGGCAAAACCGTTGAGCTGGTAGGACGGCGCAAGGACGCAAGCGAATTCCCGCTGGATCTCTCGCTGGCGGAGTGGACCGTGGGAGAGGGCCGGTTTTTCACTGGCAACATCCGTGACATTACCGCGCGCAAGGCAACCGAAGAGGCTCTGGCGCAGAGCGAGTTGCGATTCCGGCAGATGGCGGAAAACATCCGCGACGTGTTCTTCCTCCGCGATGTGGACGGCAATCGCATGTTGTACATCAGCCCGGCCTACGAAGAGATCTGGGGCCGCAGCTGCGAAAGCCTGTACGCGAATCCGGAATCGTGGACCGAGGCGATTCACCCGGATGACAGGGCCTCGACCAACGAGAAATTCAAGAAAGGCAGGTTGGCGGGCAAATTCGATTTTGAATACCGGATCGTACGGCCGGACGGCTCGACTCGCTGGATCGAGTCGAGGGGCTTTCCGGTCCGCGACGACGCCGGCAAGCTTGTACGCATCGCAGGCGTCGCCGAGGACATCACTGAACGCAAGCAGGCCGCGCAGGAATTGCGCGAAAGCGAGCGTCGCTTCAGCGACATGCTCGGCAATGTGGAGCTGGTTTCATTGATGCTTGACCGCGAAGCGCGGATTAGGTACTGCAACGAGTACCTGCTCCGCCTGACCGGTTGGCGACAAGAGGAAGTTATCGGGCGAAACTGGTTCGAGCTTTTCATACCGCCCGAAATTAGCGATGCGAAAGATGTTTTCGCAGCGATCCTCGCCAACCAGCCCGAAGCATTGCATCACGAGAACGAGATCCTCACACGTTCGGGCGGG
>JAAOZY010000197.1 GCA_012274205.1 Betaproteobacteria bacterium | reverse complement strand
TCGGCATGGATCACCTTGGCGCGGCGCTCGCGCTCGGCCTCGGCCTGGCGCGCGATCGCGCGGATCATCGATTCGTTCAAATCGACGTGCTTGATCTCAACGTTGGAAACCTTGATGCCCCAGGCGTCGGTCTGGGTGTCGAGCACCTTCTGGATGTCGAGGTTGAGTTTCTCGCGCTCTGCCAGCAGCGCATCGAGCTCGTGCTTGCCCAGCACCGCGCGCAGCGTGGTCTGGGCAAGCTGGCTGGTTGCGCCAAGAAAGTCGACCACCTGGATGATCGCCTTCTGCGGATCCATCACGCGGAAGTACACCACCGCGTTCACCTTGACCGAGACGTTGTCGCGCGTGATCACGTCCTGCGGCGGCACGTCGAACACCACGGTGCGCAGGTCCACCCGCACCATTTGCTGTATCGCCGGGATCAGGAAGATCAGCCCGGGCCCCTTCACCGCCCAGAAGCGCCCAAGCTGGAACACCACGCCGCGCTCGTACTCGCGCAGGATGCGCAGCGACGCCACCAGCAGCACCACAATAAGGATGACCACGCCTAGGCCGAAGTTGAGCACCATGATTCAATCTCCTTCGTTGGATTCTGCAACCACATCGAGCACCAGGCCGTCTATCGCCGCAACGCGCACGCGCTGGCCGGCTTGCAGCGGGGTGGCGCTGCGCACGCGCCAGTTTTCGCTGTGCACGCGCGCCCAGCCCTCGCGCTCGAACGCTTCCAGCACTTCGCCTTTCGCACCGACCAGCTCCTCGCGCCCGCTGCCGCCCGGGCGCCGGCGCGCCCTGAGCACCGCGCCGAGAACCAACGCAAGGAACGCGGCGCTGGCCGCGGCAAATCCGCCGATCAGCGCATAGGGAATGCCGAGTCCGGGAATGTCGGCGTCGAACAGCATGATCGAGCCGACCACGAATGCAATCAGGCCGCCGATGCCGAGGGAGCCGAAAGCAGGCAGAAAAGCCTCGGCGATCATGAACGCAATGCCCAGCAACATGAGCGCCAGACCGGCGTAGTTCACCGGCAGCATCTGGAACGCGTATAGCGCGATCAGCGCGCTGATCGCCCCTACCACGCCCGGCAGCACCATCCCGGGGTTGTAGAGCTCGAACAAAATGCCGTATATGCCGAGCAGAATCAGGACGTAGGCGACGCTCGGGTCGGTGATGACGGAGAGAAAGCGGGTGCGCCAGCCGGGCTCGAACGCAGTCGCGCTGACACCCGCAGTGGCGAGCACGCGTTCCGCGCCGCCGATCTTGAGCTTGCGCCCGTTCAGGCGTTCGAGCAGCTGCGGCACGTCGTCGGCCACCACATCGATGACGTTCAGCTTCAGCGCTTCGGCCGAGGACAGGCTCACCGCCTCGCGCACCGCGCGCTCCGCCCACTCGGCATTGCGCCCGCGCATCTGCGCCAGCCCGCGGATATAGGCGGCGGCATCGTGCACCACCTTGCGCGTCATCGCGCTGCTGGCGCCGCCGCCCCCGCTGTCGTTTTCCGCCTTCTTTGCGCCGGTTTTGTCCGGGTTGCCGACCGGTTTGTCTTTCTCCTCGGTCCCACCGATCTGCACCGGGGTCGCGGCGCCAAGGTTGGTGGCCGGCGCCATGGCCGCAATGTGGCTGGCGTAAAGAATGTAAGTGCCGGCGCTGGCGGCGCGCGCGCCTTCGGGGGCGACGAATGCGGCAACCGGCACCGGCGAAGCGAGGATGTCCTTGATGATGGCGCGCATGGATGTGTCGAGGCCGCCCGGCGTGTCCATCTGCAGCACCAGCAGCTGCGCCGCCTGCGCGCGCGCCTGTTCGATGCCGCGGTGCACGTAGTCGGCCGTGGCAGGCCCGACCGCACCGTTCAGCGTGAGCACCAGCACCGGGGCAGGCACGGGCGCCGCCGCCAGCCACAGCGGCCAGAGCACACCCATCAGCAGAACATACAATCGGCGCATGCGCCCCTCGGTTCGATTCGCCCTCCAACTATAGAACTTTTTGGCGCGCCCGACAGCGCTTCCGGTAAACTGTTGCTCCTCCAGGACCACCCCGATAAGCCGCAGCATGCGCGAACCCGCAGCTACCACCGTCTATCTCAAGGACTACGCCCCGCCGGCCTTCCTGATCTCCAGCATCGATCTCGATGTGGACATACGCGAGGATCACGCGCTGGTGCGCTCGAAGCTGGCGCTGGCGCGCAACCCGAAGGCCGCCGATCAGACCGCGCCGCTGGTCCTCGATGGAGAACAGCTCGAACTGCTGTCGGTGGCGCTCGATGGACGCGCGCTCTCGGCCGGCGCGTACGAACTGGGCGCTGAGAGCCTGCGCATCGCCGGGCTGCCGCAGCAGTTCGAACTCGAAACCGTATCGCGCATCTGCCCGCAGAAAAATACCGCGCTCGAAGGCTTGTATGCGTCCAATAACGGCTTTTTCACGCAATGCGAGGCCGAGGGGTTTCGGCGCATCACCTGGTTCATCGACCGGCCCGACGTGATGGCGCGCTATACCAACATCATCCATGCCGAGCGCGAGCGCTATCCGGTGCTGCTGTCGAACGGCAATCTGGTCGCCGCGGGCGAGGAATCCGGCGGACGCCACTGGGCCAAATGGGAGGACCCCTTCCCCAAGCCATCCTATCTGTTCGCGATGGTGGCGGCGAAGCTCGACCGGCTCGAAGACCGCTATGTCACACGCTCCGGGCGCGAAGCGAAGCTCGCCGTGTACGTCGAGCCGGGCAAGCTCGACCAGTGCGGCTTCGCCATGCGTTGCCTCAAGAGCGCGATGAAATGGGACGAGGACGTGTTCGGCCTGGAACTGGACCTCGACGGCTACATGATCGTAGCGGTGAGCGACTTCAACTCCGGCGCAATGGAGAACAAGGGCCTCAACATCTTCAACACCAAGTACGTGCTCGCGCGTCCCGACACCGCCACCGACCTCGACTATCAGAACATCGACCGCGTGGTCGCGCACGAGTATTTCCACAATTGGACCGGCGACCGCGTCACCTGCCGCGACTGGTTCCAGCTCTCGCTCAAGGAAGGCCTGACGGTGTTCCGCGACCAGGAATACGGCGCCGACATGTACTCGCGCGCGGTGCAGCGCATAGTCGAGGTGCGCGGGCTGCGCGCAGCGCAGTTTCCCGAGGACGCCGGCCCGATGGCGCACCCGGTGCGCCCGGCCGCTTACATGGAAATCCGCAATTTCTACACCATGACCGTGTACGAGAAGGGCGCGGAAGTGGTGCGCATGCAGCACACGCTGCTCGGGCCGGCGCTGTTCCGCAAGGGCATGGACCTGTATTTCGAACGCCATGACGGACAGGCGGTCACCACCGACGATTTCGTACAGGCGATGCAGGATGCCAGCGGCATCGACCTCGCGCAGTTCCGCCGCTGGTACGAGCAGGCGGGGACGCCGGTGGTGTCGGCACGCGGCGACTACGATGCCGCCTCGAAGCGCTACGTGCTCACGCTGGAGCAGTCCTGCCCGCCCACGCCCGGACAGCAGACCAAGCTGCCGTTCCATATCCCGTTCGCGCTGGGTCTGCTGGGGCCCGACGGGGCCGACCTGCCGCTCGCGCTCGAAGGCGAGGCGCCGGCAAGCCCGCAGGCCGGGGAAATCACGCGCGTGCTTTCGCTCACCGAGCCGCGGCAGCGCTACGTCTTCGCCGGCGTGCCGGCGCAACCGGTACCCTCGCTGCTGCGCAATTTCTCCGCGCCGGTGAACCTGCGCTTTGACTACAGCGAGGCCGAACTCACCCATCTGATGGCGCACGATGCAAACGCCTTCAACCGCTGGGAAGCCGGCCAGCGGCTGGCGCTGGCGCTGATCCTGCAGGGGATCGCGGCGCACCGCGCGCACGCCGGGAGCGCCACAGCGGCAACGCCGCCCGCCTTCGTCGCCGCCTTCGCGCGCGTGCTCGCCGACGCGACGCGCGACCCTGCCTTCGCCGCCGAAGCCTTGGCGCTGCCTTCCGAAATCTACATCGCCGAGCAGTTCGTTGAAGTCGACCCGGATGCGATCCACGCAGTGCGCAAGCGCCTGCGGCGCGAGCTCGCGCAGGCATTGAAAACCGAGCTGCTCGCCAGCTACCAAGCGCAGGCTGTGCCCGGCCCGTACAGCCCGGACGCGCAGGCGGCGGGCAAGCGCGCGCTGCGAAATCTATGCCTCGGCTATCTGACGGAACTCGACGAGCGCGCGTCGCGCGATCTCGCCCTTGCACAATTCGAGAACGCCGACAATATGAGCGATACCATGGCGGCGCTGGGCGCGCTCGCCAATTGCGACTGCGCCGAGCGCGTGCGTGCGCTCGATGCCTTCTATGCCAAATGGACGCACGAACCCCTGGTGGTGGACAAATGGCTGGCGGTGCAGGCGGGTTCGTGCCTGCCCGGCACCCTGGCCGAAGTGCGCAGGCTGCTTGGCCACCCGGCCTTCGATATTCGCAATCCGAACAAGGTCTACGCGCTGATCCGCAGCTTTAGCGGCAATCACCTGCGTTTTCACGCCGCCGATGGCGGCGGCTACGCTTTCCTCGCGGACCAGGTGATTGCGATCGGCGCGTTCAACCCGCAGGTCGCCGCGCGCATGGCGCGCGCCTTCGACCGCTGGAAGAAATTCGATTCCGTGCGCCGGCAGCACGCGCGTGCCGCGCTGGAGCGTATCCGCGATGCCGAGGGAATTTCGAAAGACGTGGCCGAGATTGTGAGCAAGGCGCTCGCCTAGAGTGCCCACCGGCAGTTGCCGCGACCTGATCTGGCGGGCGACGTCGGCTGTCGATCCGTTGCGGAGCGTCGCGCCTTGCAAAAGCTGCCGCTGCCGAAATGGCTCGTTCTGCCACACAGGCATCGCCATCTGCGGCTTTTTGCTGTTGGTCATCGCCACGTGGAAGGTATCGCACGCGTGATTTGCCAGACACCCTCGCGGATTCTTCCAGGGCCAGCAGCAATCCGGACGCAATGACTCCGGCTGGCCGTAGCTTTACGCGCGCAGTGCTTTCCCGCAGTGCTTTCCTGAGGTCCCGCGCATAATTCGCAGGTGAATGTCGGCGGGACCGCGGACAAGGCCGGCGCATTAACCGCCGAGCGTCTGATCCTGGTTCCTGAACCACGCGAGCGCCTGGTCAAAATGCTGCGGCTCGAAATCCGGCCAATACTCGTCCCTTACATAGAAATCCGCGTAAACCGATTGTACTGGCAGAAAACCGCTCAATCGGCGTCCTCCTCCCCAACGGACGATCAAATCCACACGGGAAACTGCGTCTGAGCGCAGGCCACCGTTCTTCAGGCCAGCCAGATCCCATTCCCAGCCGTAGTTGACGAGCAGATTCACCTTCATGCCGGTACCCTTGCGTTGACGGAATTCTGTCAGCACCTCGGGGAACTGCGCCGAGGTCTCATCGCCGACAACAAGCAGCGCCGCTCCGCGGCGTGCAATCTCGAACGCGAACGCAATCGAGGCCTCGCTGAATGCCTGTTTCTGAATGGAAGGCCGCTTGGTGTTGTCCTGGGTAAAGCAGTAGATGGAAGCTTCTTCGACTCCGTATTGCTTGCATTTCTCGTACAGCAGCAAGCCCGGATGAATACCGTGA
>JAAOZY010000196.1 GCA_012274205.1 Betaproteobacteria bacterium | reverse complement strand
GCGCGGATTGCCCCAGCCGGCCAGTTCCTCGGTGAGCGACTTGAGGTACACCGCATTGCCGCCTTCATCGGAAATCATCAGCTTGATGTCTTCACGCTCGGCTTCTTCGTCCGCCGCGTGATCGACCGGCGCCGGCGCCGGCGCCGGCGCCGTCACTGACTGCGGCTCCCGGATCAACAGCAGCGTGCCGCACACTTCGCCGGTGGCATCGCGCTGCGGCAGGAATTCCACCACCACGTCCTGCGCCTCTGCAGCATGCCGCGCGAGCTGCAGCTCGACGCGCCCGGCGCGCCCGTCCATCGCATCCAGCAGCGGCGCGCGCAGCGCTTCGGCGTCGCGCGGCGTCAGCGCCTGCTCCAGCGCCAGCCCGTCGATGCGCCCGGAGGGCATCCCGGCCCAGGCGGTAAAACGCCGCGTATGGAAGCCGCAATTGCGTTCGCGGTCGACGAAGACGGCAATCTCCTGCAGGTGGTGCTTGAGCATCGCGAGCCGGCTTTCGGCGGCTTCCTTGCTGGCGAGGACCAGGCGCTGAACTTCGGCTTCCTTTGCCTGGCGCAGGCGATCCTGCTGCTGCAGCGCGAGCGCACGCTCGAGCCGCTCGCGCGTGGCGCGGTGCTCCTGGACCTCGGCGCTCAGGCGCTGCTTGTAGTGCAGCGCTTCGGCCGTGCGTCGCGCCATGCGCCAGCCGCTCTTCCAGGTCGCGCTCACCAGCGACAGCACCGAGGCGAACAGGATGCCGCCGAGGAAGGTCACCCACTGCCAGTCGAAGTCGGTGAAGAACATGGTGAAAATGAGCAGCAAGATCAGGATCAGCGTGAACAGCGGGGGCAGCAGCACGCGCAGCAGCGGCCCCAGTCTGAGTCGCGCGCGTTTGCGTGGTGTTGCGGATGGTTCGCTCATGGCCGTAATCGTACCTGCATCCGGCAAGGCCGGCAGAAATGGGTGAAACCCGGGCGCAGGCGCGGGCATTCGACCGCCTGGCCAGGGAACTGGCCGAAGACGCGCGTCCTGCCTCGGTTTCAGGCCAGGTCCAGGTTCAGGCCCAGACGCTGCGCCAGCGCCGCAGCGTCGGGTGCGCCAGCGCCATGTTCGGCGTCCAGCACCAGCGCGTGCGCGGCCTCGTCCTCGGTGAGCGGCTGCGCGTGCGCGAGCTGGTGCTCGAGCACGGCGAGGCCGGCTTCGGAAGCGTCCTGCGCCGCGTGTTCGCGTGCGGCGACGCGCGCGCGCAGCATCTGCGCCGAAGCCGCGCAGCTGACGATGGCAAAGGCGGCGCCTGCGTCGCGGGCGAGCGCGGCGAAGCGTTCGCGCTGCGGGCGCTCCAGGAAAGCTGCATCGACGATGACCGGGTAGCGCGCGCGCAGCAGCTCGCGCGCAAGTGCGGCCAGGCGCGCATAGGTGCGCTCGCTCGCTTCGGCCGAATACAGGCCCGCATTCACGCCCGAGGCCGAGCGCGCGAGCGTGTCCAGGCCGTGCATGCGTTTGCGCTCCACGTCCGAGCGCAGGCGCACCGCGCCCAGCGCTTCGGCGAGGCTGCGGGCGCTGGTGCTCTTGCCCGAGCCCGACGGGCCATGCATGAGCGCGAGCGTCGGGTGCGCTGCTGCCGACAGGCGTTCGGCCAAGAGCAGATGGCCGCGGTAAGCGTGCCCGGTCTCGGCTATTTCCGCTGCCGCAACACCCGGCTGGTGCGCACGCAGGCAGGCGATCTTGGCGCGCACCAGCGCGCGATACACAAGGTAGAAGCGCAGCACACGCACGCCGGCATAGTCGCCGGTGGCTTCGAGGTAGGCATTGAGCAGGCGAAAAGCGAGGCGCGGCAGGCGGTGATCGAGCAGGTCCATCATCAGGAACGCAAGCTCGTTCATCACGTCGGTCCAGCGCAGGTCCGGACTGAACTCGATGGCATCGAACGGCGTCGGCACGCCGTCGAGCAGCGCGATATTGCCCAGGTGCAGGTCGCCATGGCACTCGCGCACCGCGCCGCCGCGCTTGCGCGCTTCGAATACGGGCGTGAGCGTGGCGTGTTCGCGCGCGCTCCAGTCGCGCAGCCGTGCGAGCAGCGCGACATCCGCGCTGGCGCTGGCCAGGGGCAGCATCTGTTCGAAGTTCTGCAGCGCCTGCGCAAGTATGTGCTCCGGGCTGCCGAACGCGTCGCCGTCGCCGGCGCGCGCGATTTGCGCATGGAAGGCGGCCAGGCCGCCTGCCAGCGCATCGATATGGGAAGGCAGCAGCGCGCTGCGCCGCGCCATGGCGTCGAGCAGCGCGTCCTGGGGAAAGCGCCGCATCCTGAGCGCGTACTCGAACGCCGGGGCATCGCCGCCCAGCAGCGGCGCCGCTGCGCTGCCGCTGATCGCAATTACCTCCAGATACAGCGACGGCGCGGTGCGCCGGTTCAGGCGCAGTTCTTCTTCGCAAAAGCGCCGGCGCGCGGCGAGGGTGCTGAAGTCGAGAAAGCCGAGGTTCACCGGCTTCTTGATCTTGTAGGCGTAGTCGCCGGCCAACAGCACGCAGGAGATATGGGTTTGCAGCAGCTCGACGCGCCCGACCGCATGCGGATAGCGCGCCGGATCGCGCAGCGCAGCGATCAGGCGGTCCAGCGCCGGACTGCCGGTACTGGTTTGAGCAGGACTTTCTTGTCGGTGGCTGGCGTCCAAGGCGGCCTCCGTTTCATCTGGCCAAACCGGGCCGGTGCTGTGCGGGATCCTCCCGCGACATCGTTGTTCATCAGGAACTTACTCCACCCCCGCGAATGCCGATTGAGCAATATCAATCCGGCGCCACCGCGGCGCCGTCGGATGTGGCATATTGCACCCTGCGCCAGACACAAAACAAACAAACAGGGTGGGGTGAGACGCATGAATGTGAAAGCCGAATCAGAGGCGCTTGAGCCGCTGGCTGTGCCCGCCTATCTGCAGGACACCTACTGGTGGGCCTATGTCCACCCGAACGCAGTCAGCTTCTTCGAGCGCCAGTGGCTGGTCAATCTCATCCTGTGGGGCAACTTCGCGCGCCTGCGCGACGCCGCGCTGGCCGAGCTCGGGCGCGAAGTGGCGGGGCGCACGCTGCAGGTCGCCTGCGTCTACGGCAACTTTTCCGAACATCTCGCCGCGCGCCTGGCGCCGGGCGCTTCGCTCGACGTGGTCGATGTGCTGCCGATCCAGCTGCGCAATCTGCGCGAGAAGCTCCCGGCCTCGGCGCCGGTGACGCTGCATCAGCGCGACTCCACCGCGCTCGGTTTCGCGGACGCGAGCTACGACCAGGCCGTGATCTTCTTCCTGCTGCACGAGCAGCCGGCGGCGGCGCGCGCGCAGACCCTGCGCGAAGCGCTGCGTGTGGTGAAGCCCGGCGGCAAGCTGGTGCTGGTCGACTATCACCTGCCGCGCCGCCTGCACCCGTTGCGCTACCTGTTTCGCCCGGTGCTGCGCGTGCTCGAACCCTTTGCGCTCGACCTGTGGCGGGATGAGATCGCAAAATGGCTGCCATCGAGCGTGCGCCCGGAGCAGGTGCGCAAGGAGACATACTACGGCGGGCTCTATCAGAAGCTGGTAATTTCGGTTTAGCCGCGCCGGCACGGGCGCGGTGAAGTAAATGCGACCGAAGCTTGACCTTGATCAAATGCCGCTGTGCGAGCCGGCTAGCGGTTTATAGTATGATCCGCAGCTGAGAGTTTCGTCGCCGGAGCGCGACCTGACCCTGGACCCGCCCCATTGGTTTTGTATAAGCGAGGCAGGCGCGATTGGCGAGCCGCGGCTCGCACCTCGAGCGGAGTCCTGAAGCGGCATTGCGCCGCACACGGCGCGGCCCGAGCCGCGCGCCGCAGGAAGGCACAGGGTGCCACCGCAGCATTTGACCGCGTTCCCTAAGGAAAATACGGAGAGCTATTGGCATGAGCACACGAATGGCCAGCGACGAGGTGACCGACGAAATCGCCGCGATCGAAATGCACCGGCAGGGAACCGAGCAGGAGTCGGGGCTGGCGGTGGCATGCGCCGAGTCGCTGCGCAAGCTGCAAGCGTTGCTCGAGCAGGAAAAGGAAGCGCTGCGGGTGCATGGCCCGGACAGCGTGCATGCGATCAATGTCGAAGTGGTGGCGCAGGAAATCCAGCGGGTGCAGTCCATGGTCGGCGGCAAGGGCCGCGGCGCGCCGCCGCGCAATGCGCGGCCCAGGGGGCAGCCTGCGGTGGCGCGGCCGGAAAAGCCGCGCAGCAATGTCCCGCGCAACCGTGGACGCAGGCCTTTGGGCCGCAGCGGCCGCGGTGGCGGTCGTGGCGGTGGTCCGGGCGGTGGTCGCGGCGGCGGTGCCGGAGGTGGCGGCGGCAACGGCAACGGCAACGGCCCTGGTCCCGGCATGGCCTAGGCACTCTCCCTGGCCGGACCGATATCGAGTGGGAGGCAGCATGTCTGAACCTATCGTCCTGTGGCACGCCGAGCACAGGCATTTCTCCCGCTTGCTGGATCTGCTCGAACGCCAGGTCGCGGCCTTCCACGCGGATGACCAGCCCAATTTCGAGCTGATGCTTGATCTGGTCAGCTATCTGCGCTATTTCCCCGATCGCTATCACCATGCGCGCGAGGATGTGGCGTTTGCGCGACTGGCCGAGCGCGACCCCAAACTCAAACCCAAAGTCGATCAGCTGATGCAGGAACACCGGGTGATCGCCGCTGCCGGTGGCGAGTTGCTCAAGTACTTGCAGCAGGTCGTCGACGATGTCACGATCGAGCGCGCCAGGGTGGAGGCTG
>JAAOZY010000195.1 GCA_012274205.1 Betaproteobacteria bacterium | reverse complement strand
GCTGCATAGCTTGAAGGGCCTGCCCAATGTGATCGACATCCGCAACCTCGGCCTGATCGGCGTGATCGAAGTCGCCGCGCGCCCGGGCAAAGTCGGCGCGCGCGCATTCGACGCCTTCGTCGACTGCTATGCCAACGGCTTGCTGGTGCGGCCCGCCGGCGACACGCTGGCGCTGTCGCCGCCGCTGATCGTGGAGACAAGCCACATCGACCAGATGGTGAACACGCTGGGCGCCGCGCTCAAGCGCATTGCATAGGGTTTCATGAGGATACGAGGGGACGTGCCCCGAAGAAATCCCCTTGGGGTACCTCCCCTCGTACGCCCCGGAATCGGTCCGTCGCAAAGGAACATTGCGGCGGGAATCAAGGAGACACGATGAGCGCCGAACTCGCCTACACATCCGCCACCGAGCTGGTGCGCCGTTATCGCGAGAAACAGCTGTCGCCGGTGGAGGTGACGCAGGCGGTGCTCGCGCGCATACGCGAGTTCAACCCGAAGCTGAACGCGTATTGCCTGGTGGACGAGGAGGGCGCGCTTGCCGCCGCGCGTGCGTCCGAGGCGCGCTGGATGAAAGGCGCGCCGCTGGGCTGGGTGGACGGCGTGCCGTCCTCGATCAAGGACCTGATCCTGACACGCGGCTGGCCCACGCTGCGCGGCTCCAAAACTGTCGATCCGGCCGGACCGTGGTCCGAAGACGGCCCGGCGACGGCGCGCCTGCGCGACAGCGGCGCGGTGCTGCTGGGCAAGACCTGCACGCCGGAATTCGGCTGGAAAGGCGTGACCGACAGCGCGCTCACCGGCATTACGCGCAACCCCTGGAACACCGGACGTACGCCCGGCGGCTCCAGCGGCGGCGCTTCGGCGCAGGTGGCCGCCGGCATGGGCCAGCTCGCGGTGGGTACCGACGGCGGCGGTTCGATCCGCATTCCCTGCTCTTTCACCGGCATTTCCGGCATCAAGGCCGGATTCGGGCGCGTGCCGGCCTGGCCGCTGTCTCCTTTCGGCACGGTGGCGCATGTGGGCCCGATGGCGCGCACGGTCGCCGACTGCGCGCTGATGCTGAACGTATTGTCGCAGCCCGATCCGCGCGACTGGACCGCGCTGCCCTATGCCGAAATCGACTGGACCCGGGGACTGGACGCGGGGGTGAAGGGCCTGCGCATCGCCTACAGCCCGCGGCTGGCTTACGTGAAACACGTGGATACCGAGGTCGAAGCGCGCGTGGCCGATGCGGCCAAGGTGCTCGCCGGCCTGGGCGCGGTGGTGGAGGCGGTCGATCCCGGTTTTGCCGACTGCCGCGATGTGTTCTGGGTGCACTGGACTGCGGGCGCCTACAACCTGCTGCGCAACATGCCCAAGGAAAAGTTCGCGCTGCTCGACCCCGGCCTGCAGCAGGCGACTGCCAGCGGCGCGCAGCACACGCTGGCGCGCTATCTCGATGCGGTCAACGCGCGCGGGGCGCTGGGCGAGCAGATGAAGCGCTTTCACCAGAAATACGACCTGCTGCTCACGCCTTCGACTGCGATCCCGGCGTTCGCTGCCGGCGTGATCGCGCCGGAGCGGCCGGCCGGCGAAGAGGATTGGACCTGGTGGACGCCGTTCTCCTTCCCCTTCAATCTGACGCAGCAGCCGGCGATGTCCGTGCCCTGCGGCTTTTCCGGCGACGGTCTGCCCGTCGGCCTGCACCTGGTGGGCCCGATGCAGCGCGAAGACCTGGTGCTGCGCGCGGCGCACGCCTACCAGCAGGCGACCGGGCACCATCTGCGCCGCCCGCCGCTGTGACGCCGGCTATATCTATCTACGCACGTCTGATTAACTGATGAATGGAGGAGTCGACATGTTGCGATTGTTGAGACTGACAGCTCT
Source organism: Betaproteobacteria bacterium (assembly GCA_012274205.1). Lineage (GTDB taxonomy): Bacteria > Pseudomonadota > Gammaproteobacteria > Burkholderiales > SG8-39 > 2-12-FULL-64-23. The sequence goes on along the minus strand of JAAOZY010000195.1, from coordinate 7,480 downwards.
GGTTGCCGCGCTCGTCTGGACTGCTGGCGCCGTCGCCCAAACCTACCCGTCCAAGCCGATCAAATGGATCGTTCCCTATCCGCCCGGCGGAATTACCGACAGCGTGACGCGGATCGTTGCGCAGAAGGTGCAGGAAAACACGGGCTGGAACATCGTGATCGAGAACAAGCCCGGAGCGAACTCCATCCTCGGCGCCGACCTCGCCGCGAAGGCAGCGCCCGACGGCTACACCTTTCTCACGGTGATCGCCGCGCACGCGGCCAATGCCACGCTCTACGCGGGCAAGCTTCCCTACGATCCGGTGAAGAGCTTCGCCCCGGTATCGCTCGCCGGCATCGCGCCGCTGATCATGACCGCGAACAACAATTTCCCGGCGAAGGACGTAAAGGAACTGATCGCCTATGCCAAGGCGAATCCGGGCAAGATCTCCTTCGGGTCGTCCGGCATCGGCGCTGCGGCGCACTTGACGACGGAGCTGTTCAAGCAGACCGCCGGCATCGACATGGTGCACATTCCGTACAAGGGCACTGCGCCGGCGCTGCAGGACGAAATGGGCGGCAATATCCAGATCCTGGTCGACACGCCGAGTTCCCTGATGCCGCAAGTGCGCGGCGGCAAGATCAAGGCGCTGGCGATGTTCTCGAATAAGCGCCTCACCTCGGCGCCGGAAGTGCCGACCATGGCCGAGGCGGGCGGTCCGCCGCTGGAATCATCGACCTGGGTCATGTTCCTCGCGCCTGCGGCTGCGCCGCGCGACATCGTCAAGCGCATGTCGGCGGAAGTGGCCAAGGTCATTGCTGCGAACGACATCAGGAGCCGCTTCGAATCGCTTGGCATCATTCCCGTTGGCAATAGCCCCGAGCAGGCGGCGCAGTTCCTGGCGGATGAGATCACCAAGTGGTCCAAGGTGATTACCACCGCCGGAGTGAAGGCGGAGATTTAGGGCTTATTTCAAAATGAGGGGATATCCCCTACGGGGACTTTTCCGTCTCCCGTCGAGCGGGACCGGGGGAGCGGGATCGAGACCTTCGGGGCGTCTCCCCGCATACTCTCCTAATTCAGGGGCCATTTCGTTAATTCTGAAATGGCCTCTTAGGAGCCGCAATGCGAGGCGATGACACCCGTGTGCCCTCGAAATTCAGGCGCGTGCGGAGCGCGCCTGGATGTTCAACTGCCAGCGAAAGCTGAATCCGAGCAGGGCGAGTCCCAGCGACACCGCCAGGAACACCACCGCAGTGCCGTAAGCGTCGACTACCCTTCCGGCCAGCCAGACGCCCACAGACTGCCCGGTAAACAGGCACAGCGCGAACAGCGACACCGCCGAGCCGCGCGCCGCGGGGGCCATCTGGGTCGCGTTGACCTGCAGCGTGTTGTGCAACATATAGAAACCGACGCCGATGAGCGCAATGCCGGGCACGCTCGCCCAAGCCACTGGCGCGAGCGCGAGCCAGAGATAGCCGGCGGCGAGCGCCAGTCCGCCGCCGGCCGCGAGGCCGCGTTCGCCCAGTCCCGCGACGAAGCGCTTTGCGCTGAGCGCGTACAGCACCCCGCCTACGGCATAGGCACTGACCATCGCGCCTGCAACCGCGGGGCCCAGGGAAAAGCGCTGTTGCAGATGCGTCGGGATGAACGCGATCGATCCGAACATCATCATGCCCTCGAGGAACACCGTGCCGATGACGATGCGCACCCAGCGCTGCGTGAGCAGCCCGGCCATGCGCGCGAGGCCCGCGCCTATGGTCACCGTGGCCTCGTTGGCCGAGCGGCGCGTAATCGGGTTGTTGCGCAATTCGAGCAGCAGCAGCGTTCCCACGACCAGGTAGAGCACGCCGAGCACGATGAAAATCGCGCGCCAGCCGTAGTGCTCGCCGAGCACGCCCGCCACCGATTGACCGAAGGCCGTGCCCAGGATCTGCCCGAGCAGGAAACGCGCGATCAGCGCCTGGCGCTGCTCGTAGGCGACGACATCGCCGATCCATGCCATCGACAGCGGGATCAGCGCGCCGACCGTCGCGCCGGCGCCAAAGCGCGCAAGGACGAGGACATCGAGCGTGGGCGCCGCGGCGCAGGCGAAGGTGCCCAGCGCCGAGGCGAGTGTAGTGGCGCAGACCATGAGGTACTTGCCGTAGCGATCGCCCAACGGCCCGTATATCGCCTGCAACAGTCCGTAGGAAATCGCAAATGCGGTCACGACCGAGGCTGCGCTTCCGGTGGTCACTGAGAATTCCGCGGCGAGCTGGGGCAGCAGCGTATCGGTCGCGCGCAGGCTGGCCGCGCTCGCGAACGCCGCGAGCGACAGCAGGAATACGGCGCGGTTGGTCATGAGAACGGCGATTATCCAGTAAAAGCGCGCAGCCTGCGGCGAGAACGCGCCCAAATGGGGCGTTTGGACCGGCCCTCCACAGGCAGGGGCCGTTGGCGCATCGCTTGCGCAAACAGCGTGGCCCCAATATATTGAGCCTTGGTACGGGGCTCAACTACAACGACGGGCGGAGGGGGCGCAATGAATTCACGCTGGATAGACATCAAGGCACAGGACGGCGGCAGTTTCAAAGGCTATTTGTCGCTGCCGCATCACGCGGACAAGGGCGCAAGAGGTCCGGGCATCGTCCTGATCCAGGAGATCTTCGGCGTCAATGCGCATATACGCGGTGTCGCGGATCAGTACGCGAGCGATGGTTACACGGTCCTCGCGCCGGATATCTTCTGGCGCATGCAGCCGATGGTCGATCTGGGCTACGCCCCGGACGACATGCAGCGGGGCATGGGCTACATGCAGAAAATGGATTTTGCCGCAGGCGTGAAGGATCTTGCGGCCACGGTTGCGGCATTGCGCGGCCTGGCCGAATGCAGCGGCAAAGTGGCGTCGATCGGCTATTGCATGGGCGGGATGCTGTCCTATCTGTGCGCGGCCCATGCCGGCGTGGACGCGGCGGTGTGCTATTACGGCGGCGGCATCCATACCAAGCTGGAGCAAGCCGGAATGATCAAATGTCCGCTGCTGTTTCACTTCGCCGGCAGCGATGCGCACATTCCGGCCACAGCGGTCGAAGCGGTGAAACAGACCTTCGCCGGGCGCGAGGGCGTGCGCATCGACGTCTATCCGGGCGCGAATCACGGCTTCAACTGCTGGGACCGCGCGGCCTACAATCAGCAGAGCGCGGCGCTCGCGCGCGGGCGATCGCTGTCTTTCCTCGCCACCACCATCAGCTGAGCCTGGCGCGATGAGCGACCGGACCTACCTCGACTGGCCGTTCTTCGATGTGCCGCAGCGCCGGCTTGCGGCCGAGCTCGATCTCTGGGCAGGGCAGGAACTTGCGCAGCTGGACCATGGCGCCGACCTGGATGCGCGTTGCCGCGAACTGGTGGCGCGCCTGGGCAGCGGCGGCTGGCTGCGCTACTGCGTGCCCGCGGCCTATGGCGGCGCGTTCGAAGGCATCGATTCGCGCTCGCTGTGCATTGCGCGCGAAACGCTGGCGCGCCACGAGGGGCTGGCCGATTTCGCTTTCGCCATGCAGGGCCTGGGATCGGGCGCCATTTCCATCGCCGGCAGCGAAGATTTGAAGCAGCGCTATCTGCCGCGCGTGGCCCGCGGCGAGGCGATCGCCGCCTTTGCGCTGTCGGAGCCCGATGCCGGCTCCGACGTCGGGGCGATGACGACGAGCGCGCGGCGCGAGGGCGAGCACTATGTGCTCGACGGCGAGAAAACCTGGATTTCCAACGGCGGCATCGCCGATTTCTATTGTGTGTTCGCGCGCACCGGCGAAGCCGCGGGCGCGCGCGGCATCAGCGCCTTCGTCGTCGACGCCGCCACGCCCGGCCTCGAGGTGGCGGCGCGCATCGAACTGATCGCGCCGCATCCTCTCGCGAGCCTGCGCTTTCGCGGCTGCCGCGTGAGCGCGGCGCAGCGCCTGGGGGAACCCGGCCAGGGGTTCAAGGTAGCGATGCAGACGCTGGACATCTTTCGCGCCTCGGTCGCCGCGGCCGCGCTCGGATTCGCGCGGCGCGCGCTGGACGAAGCGCTCGCGCGCGCCAAGGGGCGCAAGATGTTCGGCCAGACACTGGCGGATTTCCAGCTGACGCAGGCGGCGATCGCAGACATGGCCACGGCCATCGACAGCGCAGCGCTGCTCACCTATCGTGCCGCCTGGATGCGCGACGTGCGCGGTGTGCGCACCACGCGCGAGGCGGCGATGGCCAAGATGGTGGCGACCGAATCGGCGCAGCAGGTCATCGACCGCGCGCTGCAGATGTTCGGCGGCCTGGGCGTGGTGAGCGGTTACCCGGTGGAAAAGCTTTACCGCGAGATCCGCGCCCTGCGCATTTACGAAGGCGCCACCGAGGTGCAAAAGCTCATCATCGGGCGCGAAACCTTGAAGTAGCTGTGCGCCCATCCGGCTCGAGCCGCTGCGCCGCGCAAGAACGGTGGGCCGCCGGAATTCTGGAGGGTTGATGGAAGCTAGCGCGCATGTCGACACATTCGTCCGGGACCATCTTCCGCCGAAAGCCCAATGGCCGAAGCTGGCGTTCGATCTGCCCGAGCTGCGCTATCCCGGGCGCCTGAACTGCGCCGCCGAGCTGCTCGATGCGACCGTCGCAGCAGGTCAAGGCGAGCGCATCGTGATCCGCACCCTGATCGAAGGCAAGTCCTATTCCTGCACCTACCGCCAGCTGCAGCAGCGCGCCAACCAGATCGCCCGGGTGCTGACCGAGGACCTGAAACTCAAACCCGGCAATCGCGTGCTGCTGCGCGCGCCCAACAATCCGATGATGGCCGCCTGCCTGCTGGCGGTGATCAAAGCCGGATTGGTCGCGGTGCCCACCATGCCGCTGCTGCGCGCGACCGAGCTGAAGCAGATCATCGACAAGGCCAGGGTGGGTGCCGCGCTGTGCGACGCGCGCCTGGCGCAGGAGCTGGAACTGGCCCGCGCGGCGTGCCGCGACCTGAAGCGGGTGCTGTACTTCAACGACGAGGGGGCGGACACGCTGGAGCAAAGACTTGCGTCCAAGCCTGCGGTGTTCGGCAACATCGACAGCGCGGCCGACGACCCCTGCCTGATCGCCTTCACCTCGGGCACCACCGGCCGGCCCAAGGGTACGGTGCATTTCCACCGCGACGTGCTCGCCATGTGCGACTGCTTTCCGCGCTCCTGCCTGAAGCCCCGGCAGGAGGACATCTTCTGCGGCACGCCGCCGCTGGCATTTACTTTCGGCCTCGGCGGGATGCTGTGTTTTCCGATGCGCTTCGGCGCGTCCACCGTGCTCATCGAAAGGCTGACGCCCGACGCGCTGCTCGCGGCCATCCAGAAGCTCAAGGCCACGATCTGCTTCACCGCGCCGACCTATTACCGCCAGATGGCGGGCCTGGCGAAAAACTACGATCTGAAGAGCCTGGCGAAGTGCGTATCGGCCGGCGAAGCCCTGCCCGACGCGACGCGGCAGCTGTTCAAGGAGGCGACCGGAATTGAGATTATCGACGGCATGGGCGCAACCGAGATGATCCACATTTTCATATCGCACACGCCCGAGCGCGTGCGCCGCGGCGCGATCGGCTACGCGATTCCGGGCTATGCGGCGAAGGTCCTCGACGCGGCCGGCAGACCGTGCGCGCCGGGCGAAGTCGGCCGCCTTGCGGTAAAGGGGCCCACCGGCTGCCGCTATCTCGACGATGCGCGCCAGCTGGACTATGTGATCGGCCGGGGCGGCATGCGCGGCTGGAACCTGACCGGCGATGCGTGCAGTATGGATGCGCAGGGCTACGTCTGCTATCAGGCGCGCACCGACGACATGATCATCTCCGCCGGTTACAACGTCGCCGGCCCCGAGGTCGAGGCGGCGCTGCTGCAGCATCCCGCCGTGGCCGAATGCGGCGTAGTCGGCGTGCCCGACGCCGAGCGCGGCCAGATCGTGAAAGCGTGCGTGGTGCTCAAGTCCGGCTATACCGGCAATGAACCGATGGTGAAAGAGCTGCAGGAATTCGTGAAGAAGAGCATCGCGCCCTACAAGTATCCGCGCGCTGTCGAATTCCTGGCTGCGCTGCCGCGTACGGAAACGGGCAAGCTGCAGCGCTTCAGGTTGCGCGAGACGGCCTAAGGCTCTTGACGAAAGGAGGGGATTCCTCTCCTCATGCTTTGTTCTCGCCCCAGCGCTGCATCAAATCGTGTTCGACGCCGAGCTGGTCGAGCACGCGCGCGACGATGAAATCGACCACGGCGGCGACGCTCTGGGGCCGGTGATAGAAGCCCGGATTGGCGGGCAGGATGACGGCGCCGGCATGCGCAAGTTTGAGCATGGCCTCGAGGTGAATCGCGGAAAACGGCGTTTCGCGCGGCACCAGCACCAGCTTGCGCCGCTCCTTCAGCATCACATCGGCGGCACGCTCGATCAGATTGTCCGACATGCCCGCCGCCACCGCCGCCAGCGTGCCTATGGTGCAGGGGATGATGACCATGGCGTCCGCCGCGTTGGAGCCCGAGGCTACCGGCGCGAACCATTCCTCGCGCCCGAATACGCGCAGCTGGCCCGGCCGCGCCTGGTAGCGCTCGCTGAACAGTTTCTCCGCCTCGGCCGTGCGCGCGGGCAGCGTGAGGTCCAGTTCCTGCTTCGCCACCACCTGCGCCGCCTGCGAATAGATCAGGTATACGCGTATGTCCGCGGCGAGCAGGCATTCGAGCAGGCGTATGCCATAGGGCATGCCGGAGGCGCCGGTGAGCGCGAGCGTGATGGTCTTGGTCATCGTATCTGCCGGTGCCGGATTATGACCTGGTTGTCGCTGCTGAAAGCTGCACCCAGGCGCTCGGCGAAATACACGGATCGATGCTGGCCGCCGGTGCAGCCGATGGCGACGGTGAGATAACTGCGGTTTTCGCTCACGAACGCGGGCAGCCAGGTGGCGATAAAGGTGTGGATGTCGCGGTACATGTTCTGCGTCGCCTGTTCCGCCTCGAGAAACGCGACGACCGGCGCATCGCGCCCGGTCAGATCGCGCAGGCGCGGCTCGTAGTACGGATTGGGCAGGCAGCGCACGTCGAACACGAAGTCCGCATCCAGCGGTATCCCCTGCTTGAAGCCGAACGATTCGAACAGCAGCGTCAGGCGCGAGCGGTCGAGCTCGACCAGTTTCTTGATCCAGCTGCGCAGGGTGTTGGGCGAAAGTTCGCTGGTGTCGACGTGGTGCGCGAATTCGCCGATTTCGCCCAGCAGCTCGCGTTCGCGCGCGATGCTTTCGGCTACAGTGAGCGCGCCGTCGCTCAGCGGGTGGCGCCGCCGCGTTTCGGAAAAGCGCTTGATCAGGGTTTCGTCTTTGGCTTCGAGGAACAGCAGGCGCACGTCCACGCCCTTCTGCCTGAGCGCGGAGACGGTTTGCGGCAGCTGGCGCACCGAATCGCCGCTGCGCGCGTCCATGCTCAGCGCCACGCGCTCGTGCCCGGAGCCGGCGAGCGACTCGAGCAGCGGCATCACCAGCGCAACCGGGAGGTTG